>CASFUI010000322.1 GCA_949297565.1 uncultured Eubacteriales bacterium | reverse complement strand
TTAAAGGTTGCAATTCTGAACTTCATTGTTACATTCTTAACTTCTATCACAGGCTTTGCAGTTCTCAAAGCTTTGCCCTTTGAGTTTCTTGTTCCCGCCGGTCTCTGCGATACAGACTTTTTCAAGTCGGATATGACTGTTGCCGTACTCGAAGGAAGTTTCTGCGAAGCCACGGATTTCGCGGGCGCAGCTCTTCTCATCGAAGCCTGGGTCTTTGCTGCCGCAGTCTTGTCCGCTTCAAGCTGTTGTTTCAACGCAAGACGCCTCAGCGACTTCTTCCTGTATCTCCTGTTAGAGATTGCCGCCGCTGCAACAACTATTACTATGACGAACAGTATTGCAAGAACTCCTATAAGCACATATATTACCGTGCGCATATGTTCCTCTGACGCATCGCCTGATGCGTTCCATGCATTTACATTTCCATCGGATGTAACACTGCAAAATGATGCGCTCCCATCCATTTTAAAAGTATAATAAATGCCTCTGCTCGATGCATATTCAGCCGTAAGTCCGTCAGGAAGCTGCGTACATGCTTCAACACTTGTATAGTAATATTTCTGGTCATCCGTAATTACATAACAGGGAAAATAATTTCCTGTCATACTGTTATATGAGTAAAGATACATAGCGCCGTACTCATCCATAAGATATACAAATCTGGTATTGTAATCCGAAGCAGCAAGATATGTCACCAGATGATTTTCATATATATCCGTGACAGTATTATATGTCCAGTCAACACCGACCGGCATATACTGTGCGAGATTGACGATATACAGTGTCTTTCCCTGGATACTGACCGTTCCGCAAATAGGAACCTGAACATTTATTCCGAACTGCTCCTGATTTGCACTCTGCATTACCGTATCCGTTCCGCCGACACGAATAATAGATTTGGCGTTATTGGAAATATCATATCTTTCAGCACTGCCATTGACCTCTGCTGATGCGCTTCTAACAAAAACTTCGGCTGCCCCGCCGCTTATTGCCGTAAACTGAAGCGAAGCCTGGACAGTGTCCGCATCTGCGTTTCCTGAAAGTCTTATAACCCCGTTATTCTCACTGGTACCGCCGCCCTCATATCTGAGACGGTATCTGTCATACACAATTTCAATATCATAAGCGCCGATATTATTCTCACAGTCTAAACTCATCAATACATTTACTGTATCACCGTCTGCTGCCGCATAGCTTTGTTCATCAAACGAAATCTGACCGTCAGCCGCCAATACATCCAACGGATTAAAAATTCCTGTCCAAAAAACGCAGAGGAATGCACTGATTACAATTAAAAACTTCTTTATTGTCATCTCTGTTTATCCTACACTTTCTCCATAACCTTATTATCATATTTTTTGAAAACACAGTAGCCCACAATAAAAATAAGCAGTCCCCAGCCGACAGCCCTTACCCAGACTAAAGGCTCCGGCAGCTTCGCGTACATGACTATGTCCCTGACAAACGCGACATACGCATATATAGGGTTGTTTTCAATAACAGCTTTCATTATAGGAGTAAGATTGTCAACGGGATAAAACAGCGCCGACACATACATCCACAAAGTAAGAATAACCGAGTAAAGATGCTGTATATCAGGGAAAAAAACATATACAATAGATAAAATATATCCTATACCCATTGAAAACAACATCATAAAAAATAATGGGATCGGAAACAGAAGCATATAAAAACTCGGCTCAATTTTAAACAGAATGAGCATAAGCACATACGCGATACAGGTATACAGAAAATTTACCAGCGCGGCATACATTCGAGATAGCACAAATGTCTGCTTTGAAAGCTTGACGCGCAGCAACAGACTTCTGTTATCAACAAGCGCAGACATCGCAGAACTTGTCGCGCTGCTGAAAAGCTGCCATATGATTAAACCCGTGAGGTAATAAATAGGGAAATTTTTTATATTATGCTTAAATATAGTAGAAAATATCATTGACATAACTGCCATAAACAGCAAAGGATTCAATACGCTCCACACAATTCCCAGATATGAACGCGCATATTTTCTTTTAACCTCTCTTGAAACGAGCTGGCGAAGCGCAAATATATATTGTTTTCTCTCTGCGCGTCTGTTTATCTTATCTTTATCTTTCATTTCAATGCCTTTCTCACATACACAAAGTATTTATAAAACCTGGCATGGCGAAGATTTGCCCTCTTATTCCTCCCCACGGAGGCGATACTGCCCTCTATCCATGCACTTTCATGTATGACTTCTTTCTTAATTCCAAGCATTATAAGCAGCTTGCGAATAAATCGCTGATTTTTTATATCGCTTTCCGATAAATCTTTTGACACCATCTGCAATGATCCCTCAAGCATGTCATCAGAAAAAAGCAGGCTGCCAAATGCTTTAACCTCTGCCTCAGTAGGATTGCCCATCCACAGAGACATTAGTCTGTATAACATTTTAATTCTGCGGCGCTCTTCCTTACTGTTTTTAAAGAACAGACTTTTACCCGGCTGTCCGGACCGCATTTTATTATTATTACATATATTGCATAATAATGGAAGATATTTTTTCAGTGCATCACTGTCTGCCTGTATTTTAACGGCATTAACATTCTCCGGCAAGTCAAATACACAAGTGTATTCTTTTCCATGTTCAGAATATCCGAGAGTCATCCCCTCCGGTGAGGAGGTTACTGCCTCAAACAATGAGTTGCTGAAGTAAACTTTTCTTTTCAGCCCGTTTTCAGGCATAAAATAAAAACCGTGATATAAAAGGCCGCTCGCTGCGGAATTATCCGGCACCTCATACAGTCCGAAATAATACCCCTCCGCCGATATATCAGGCTTTATACTGGCAAGCAGATTTTTAAGCGACTGCTGCTGCGTTCCGGTCCAGCCGCTGTCAACAAAAGCGTACGGAACGTCATCAAACAGTCCTTCCTGTCTGAAATACCCCACAGCCGCAGGATATGCCTCCCTCGAGTGTTGATAAATATACTCAAACAGTTTCTTCTGCTTATAAAGTTCTGACTTCAGAGACACAATCTCCTGATAATTCAGAATATTTTTATAACGGCTCTGCCAGCCGCACAGCATGGCAATCTCCATAGCCTGCGAATCCGTCAGAGCCGCTCTCTTCATAATTTTTTCAAAAGTTACGTCTATTCCGCCTATACATATTCTGTCAAGACACTTTTCTCCGAGAAGATGATACTCCGGCACTCTCAGCGCATATCTTGACACTCGCAGATAACGGCAGTCTATATCCAGCCCCATAGCCTTTACAAGCTCTTTGGCAGCAAGATACATCTGCCAACCATCCCTTGCAAGAAAATAAAGACGTTTTTTGCCGCTCCCGGCAGCTTTTTGAAGCGTCCACGCAGTAAACTCAATCAACACAGGCGCCACACAGTGGAGATAATACAGCTGTGGGAGGTCTGCGTCATTATATAACTCTTCGTACTGACTGAGTGCCTCTGAGTACATCGGCTGTTCCGCCAGTATTTGCTTGTATAATTTCAGTCTCTGGGCGTTCAATGTTTTCATATCTCTTTCTCTTTATAAACGATAATAATTTTGTAGGAATAAAGCCTGCCGCAACAGGTCTTATACAGTAAACCCATCCAATCGGAAACATCATATGCATAGAAGAAAAATTCCTGTATCTTATTTTCATTTCATTAACTCTATACTTGAATTTTCTTCTTTTAAAGGAATTAGCATCCTCCCTGTACTGAAAAAGTACACTCTGAATATTGTACCCCTTATAGCCAAGCTGATACAATCTCATAAACATCTCATAATCTTCACATCTAAGCGTTTCTCTGGCCTCTGAATAGCCACCTGTATGCTTAAACAGCTCAGCTCTGTACATTACTGAAGGATGTATGTACGGTGAAAACATCAGATAATCATGTTTATCCGGATACTGCGGCATAATCCGCTCTCCCCAGACCCCTCTGTCATCTATAAGCTGCGCGTTGCAGCCGCACCAGTCGTATTGTGTATTTCTCTCAAGGAAATCATACTGTATCTGAAACCTGTCGGGAAGAGAAATATCGTCCGCGTCCATTCTGGCTATATACTTTCCCTTTGCTATATCAATACACTCATTGAGTGAAAACGCCAACCCGTGATTCTTCTCCTGACCTATTACAACAATACGTTCATCTCTATCAGAAAGACTGTTTATGTAATCGGAAACTTTTGGATCCGACCCGTCATTATATATGATAAACTCAAAATCACGAAATGTCTGCTTCAAAACTGAATCAACAGCCAAATTAAACTGTTCTAAATTCCACTGGTTATACACACCCATTATAACCGAAATTTTCTTTTCATAAGTCATGTACAAATCCCTCTTAAATAACTACAGCTCACAATCTACATATACCAACATTGCCAACTTTAACCATTGTTATTCAGTCTGCATATAAACAGACTTCATTATGTACTCTGTTCGTTCAAGCGAAAAATTTTCTGCGGTTTTTCTTGCGTTTTCCGCCAATCTTTTTCTTAATTCATCGTTATTATACAACCTCATTATTGCTTTTGCAAAACAAACCGATGTATTTTGAATACAAACCAGCCCATTTTGACCCGAATTCATATATTCTCTTGTTCCCCTGTTATCCGAAGCAATCACGGCAACTCCGGCAGCCATCGCCTGCAAAGCTGCCATTCCAAGTCCTTCGCGCACGGACGGAAACACAAAACAGTCCGCACTGGCAAGAATATTCTCAACATCACTTCTATATCCTGCAAAATTTATGTATTCATCTAATCCAAGAGTCTCAGTCAGTTCTTTCAGCCTTTCGCTGCTGCTGCCTCTTCCACATATAGTATAATATATCTTCTGTCCTTTTTCTACTGTTAATTTTTTGTCATAAATATACTTTAAAGCCTCGATAACAACTTTATTATTCTTATTCTCATTAAGTTCTCCTATAGAAACAATATGAAATGCGGTATCAGGAACACCAAGTTGTTCTCTTATATTCCTGCCATTACGCAGGAAGCGTTCAGGCTCAAGCCCGACACCGGGAATTTTAACAGCTTTTCCGCATGAATTCAAGTGGAAATTATTAGCCCTCGCATAATCCTCAGAATTTATTGTGACAATTACATCCGTAAAATGTGCAAGCAGACGCTCAACTGGATAGTAAAATATCCAGTTAAAAACAGGCGCTCCGTCATAAAAATGAAAACCATGCGCCGTATATATAACCCTCGGCGACCTTACGCTTAAAAGCGCTGCTATTCTTGCCAGTACCCCTCCCATAGGGGTATGACAATGAAGCAGGTTAATTCTCTCTGAATTAATAATTTTTACCAGCTGTCTCAATGCTTTGAAGTTGTATCCTAATGCCGCGGGACTTTTCTGTATACATATATTATGCAGCACCATACCGCTTTTTTTAACCGCTTCAAAATCAACGTCATACATGGTCACGTCAAAATTCGCCGCATAGTGCACCTCGTACCCAAGCTCCCTAAGCAGCTTAACGTCATTCATCTCAAACTGAGGCACAAATCCGCCGACAGTCGCCACTAAAAGCGCTTTTTTTGTCATTTTAATCATCCCCTGATTTTAACTTGCTCTCTATGAAAACACTGCCGCTTTTAAATTTGTAAAATCATATATTATAAGCGGTTTCTTATATCCTATCACAAAATCACTCCGCTTACATTATATTTCTCTTCCGATTTTTAATTTCTTCTCAACTCCGTCATCATACAGATAATACTTTAAAAGCTGTGCGGTATGACGCAAAAATAATTTTTTCTGCTTCTGTGTATATCCATGTCCCATAGCGTATTTAATCTTTTTTTCTATTATGCTTCGATTGAAGGCTTCATAAGTACAGCCTTTTCCTTTAAGCTGGGTATAGCCCAGCATTACAACCGGCTTTTCACGTATTAAAGCAATATAAGCGCTCTGCGATAATATAGTGACAACAACATCCGCTGCATCAATCACAGAATTTATATCAACCTCTGAGACAACATCCAGCCCCTCCACTGAAGTTGCAGTATCATGTCCTAAAGCTGCCATAATCGGATGCGGCTTGTATATTAAATTCCAGTCATTCTTTATGGCAAGCATTTGAATATATTCAAGAGCCTCCAGTGTTGACGAGAAAACAGGTGAGTGATACTTTCTGCTGTTCCTGCTATATGGCCTGAGACCGGATTCATAATCATTCTGCCCCAGATAGACGAGTGTTTTTCTTCCCGCCCTGTAAAACTTAAGCGTTTCCGTAACTATACGCTGCGCGGGCTGCACATTGCGGTTAAGACCACTCTCTCTGCAATATTCAAGCACCCTATCCGCGTTTTCAATATCACTGTCATCGATTTTTTTCAAACTGAACAAGAACGGGTGCCTCGCAGGGATACTTTCCCCCTGCTGCCCTTCTTTTTCAATGCAGATTGTTCCCGGTATACAGCCAAACTCCATATATCTGACAGCTATACCCCTCTCTCTGCATATATTTTTGAAAATGTGATGAAACGCATAGAATTCATTCCAAAGCCAGACCTCGCATGGATTAATAATATCCAGAAGCCTGCATATATAACGGTATGCGTAATACGACCACATCTGAGCGTATCCCTCTCCGATAGTTATATAGCGCTCATTCATATTGTCAGCCGCCTCTTTTACATACGGCTTTTGTTCCGATAAATCCAAAGCCTCCTGACTTACAGGAATATCCATTCCAAGAACAATAATCTCCTTTGCAAGAAGATGAGGGGTACATATAAACGGAAATCTTATTTTATCTGCTGTGTATCTTCTGTACTCCGCGGTTACCTCCGACAGCAAAAACAGGTTGCTGTTTAAATCCAACAACCTGTTAATAAAATTAATTAAACCCTTATCGAAAGCAGCCATACCGCCACAGATTAAAACAGGACTTTCAATATGCTTATCTGAAAGCTCACTTTCAAGCAGCATTACTCCCTCATTAAAATTGTGAAGAACATCCTCCGGACTTTTATATGCCAGATACTCCTGACGTTCTGATTCTGTAGGCATATACTCATTATAAATGTTATCCATGTGCAGCTTTCTGACGTCTAAATCCTTTCCAATATAATATCCACCATTGCGCCCACATTTTTCATTGTGGTTACCTCTTCCATAGTGAACTTTATATTAAATCTCTTTTCTATAGCCACTGTTAAGTTAATATGCTCAAGGCTGTCCCAGTCCTCAATGTCCTCTGCCGTAGTTGTGTCGCATACTGTAATATCCTCATCGTCAAACACGTCCCTGAATATTTCGTTTAATGCCTCATATACTTCTTCTCTTGTCATTGCTTTAATCCTCCACTTTAATAACTTTATTTTTATTTTTATAATCTGCTGAAATTATAAACTTCCATTCCGAATTGCCTGTATCATCTTCGCTTTCCTTCCAAAATCCCTGCAAACCGTAAAAATCCTTTACCATTGCATTTTTTGCAGTCGGATAATAAAAGCCGTGTATAATCTGTATTCCCTTTTTGCGGCATTGCTTTACAAGCTCATCCATCATTGCGTACTCCATATCTCTCTTCAGAACACGGCAGCTCATAAGCCATAAATCAATATAGAGCTCATTATTCTTAATTTTGCCTATTAAGACAGACACTACACCGTTATCACCGAATTTATCAGCCAGCTTTCCATACAGGGTTATATAATCCTCACTAGTGGAAATTTCCTCAATCTCACTCTTCGTATACCTCTTAGTTGTCAAATTGAACTGATTGCTTTTATTTGTAAGCTGCGCAATTCTTGCCACATAGACAGGCTCAAATGCTCTGATTTCCGCTGTCATCTCAAGAGAGATAAGATAATCCTCATAGGAATCAAAGGAAGCTCTAAGCTGCGCCCTCGCAGCATTTTCCTTATACATCTCGTTTCTCTTTACATCATCTGCGGAAATATTTGTCACCTCAAAGAAGCCCATTTTGTCAATTATACGTATATAATTCTCAACCTTATCAATGTCCGGAGCTTCTACATTTGAAAGGTTTCGCTTTACAATTTCTCGCTCCGCCGGGTTATCATCAATAAAAACAAGACTCTCAGGCAAAAGGTTTAAGCTCTGCGCAATCTCGTCAAAATTACGGTCCTTAGGCTCCCAGTTGGCTTTAATCATTACAAAATCATCCGGTTTCAAAATGCTCTCCGGATGCTCCAACCCTGACAACGCATTCTCATAGTCATTCTTAGAATCAACATTAAGAATTATTCCCATCTGTTTATGAGCCTTAAGATACGCCTGAAATTCGCTGTAAGCTTGTCCTACTGAGGTTTCCTGTCCTATTTCAATATTATCGGCTCCGTCATCTCCTATAACACCGCCCCAAAGCGTATTATCCAAATCAAGAACAAAACCCTTCTTGTTTTTGCCATATATTGCTTTTATTATTCTGGCAATATTATATGCCAAATCAGGTATTGCCTCTATTGCGCAGCAGTATTTATACATATTCCACGCAAACTGATCAGACCATTTGTCCAGACCGTAGCAGGCAGATATATAATTAATATCATTGATATAAAAATCATCATGAGCGCGGGCGTATTCATAAAACTTTTCATTCAAAGAACTGATGTAATGCACTCTTCCGTGTATATCACTCGCATCTTTATTTCCCATGAGACGATAATACGGAAGTTCAAAATTGTTCTGTATTATAGGGCATCTGTATTTTTGTCTGAGACTTTCCCAAACGGACTCAAATCTCGCAAATTCGTTATTCAACATAGCCTCTATATCCGACTCAGAAGCAGAGATCTGTGGATACTGCTCTACATTCCTGTTCGAGGTATGTATATAAATAATATCCGGTGCAAATTCATCCAGCTCAGGACTGTCAAATACAGCCTCCTGATAGAACTGATTATATTCCGATTCATAAAACTCCGGTTTAATTCCGTAATCCAGCAAAAACAGCTCCAGCATAAGCTTTACATTGCTTGTCGTAGAGCCTCCAAGTATTGCCACCTTTTTATCAAGAAAATTTTTGCCGTTTTCCAACAGTTCTCTTTTTATTGACTTCTTTTTCTTAATAATATACTCTCCATCAAATGGATATTTTAAGCACTCCACTTTATTACTCCTTTATTATTAAAAATGATTTAAAACTTACCGCCTGTAATTGCAATATTCTGACCCGTTATACAAGCTGAGTCGTCAGATAATAAAAATTTAATTGCCGGAACAACATCATCAGTTACGAGATTTCTGCCAAGCGGGCTTGCTTCGGCATTGTTTTTGACAATAAGCTCCGGTGTATCCGCAAGGAATTTTGTCTCTATCATCTCCGGCGAAACACCATTTACAGTTATTCCTTTACTTGCGTATTCAACAGCAAGCGATTTCACCAGCCCAAGCAGAGCATATTTTACAGTTACATATGCACTCAGATAACGCGGCGGCATATTAATCGTATACGATGTAAGCATTATTACAATCCTGCCGTACTTCTGCTTGCTCATTGCCGGAATAAATGCCGTAAGCACCTGAACAAGAGATTTTAAAGATGTGTCAATTAAGCGCTGGAATGAAGCCCAGCTCTGCTTATGAAATCTTAACTGTTCCGCATTTGAAGACGAGAAGTGAACTATGTCCGTCGGTGTCAGACCTTTGGCCTTAATATCCTCTATCATTATTTCACATTCTTTTTCGCTGCAAAAATCCGCTTTCAGACAGATAAGCTTTTCCTTATACCTGTTCTGAAGCTCCTCAAGTTTTTCGGACATTCTGCGGTAATGAGCAATTACGCAGTCATAATTATCTGCTACATTTTCTATAAGTGAAACGCCCAAATCAGAAGACGCTCCCAATACAAGCAATACCTTTTTGTTATTCATCCATTACCCTCACTTTCATTTCAGCCCTTAACACCTTATCTCCGCGGTGATTTTTCATAACCACCTTTAAAACAATAAAACGAAACATGTCATTTTTATCGGTTACAGTCCCCTCAACAGAAATAATATCACCGCAGTAAACCGGCTTTGTATACTTTATATTTGTCTCCATAATAAGACTTCTTTTACCGGGAAGATATACGCCTGCCAGAGTAGATAAAAATGAAGCCGTGAGCATACCGTATACAACTCTGTCCTCATACTTCATCGAACGCGCATATTCAGCATCGTTATGAAGAGGATTAATATCTCCTGTTATCTTTTTAAAGCTCTCCAGCATCTCCTCTGTAACAGATACTTCAAAACTTTCCTTTGTACCGATTTCTATCTGTTCATATGTGTACTCATTCATATGCATTCTCTTTCCCCTCAGGCATTATCTATATTTCTCAGACTGTAATATTCATCTCTTAACAGAGAAAATTCTGCCTGGTCCTTAAATTCACCATTTTTATATACTCTTTGACGCATAACTCCTTCCTGAACAAAGCCAAGCTTTTTAACAAGTTTAAGCGAAAATTTATTCTCCAGCATAACGGTTGCTGTTACACAATTCAGCCCCAACTCGTTAAATGCATAGGAAAGCATCCCATCCGCCGCATCATATATATCGCCTTTAATTCTGTATTCGACAGGTGCGCTGATTTTATACTCTAAAAGCGCCACACGGTTTTTCCAGTCAATCCCTGTAAGCATTACCATTCCGATAGTTTTTCCGTTCTCAAGCTCAACCATAAGCTTTATATTTCTGTCGGTATTCTTAAATGATTCCATCCATTTTTCCTGCTCATGCCTGCTGACAGGAAGACACCATCCGCCTATCATAGCCTCAATTTCCGGCGCATTGACCATGTAATACAACAAGTCAAAATCTTCTTTTTCAATCGCCCTTAGTGTTGCGCAGCCGTTTCTAATAATCATATCTACTCTCCTGTAATATTTATTAAGTCTGTGGCAGTTCCTTTATACCAAAGCACTTTTCTATATATGTGTTCGCATATTTATTCCAATCCATAACCTCCGGACTGTAATTCTTGTAAGGCATAAAAGTTTTTCTGCTAAATTCAAGATTTAAATGTTTTTCAACGGAACTATATATCGGCTGAGAAATCGTATCCAACTCTCCAATAATTTCATTCCATCGATAATTCTCGTCTCTTTCTCCATAAAGAAATTCTATTATTCTTTGAATTAATTCTATAATAACAATCTTAGACGGATGGTTATTTACATAAAAAAGCAAACTCTTTTTATAATTAGTTTCCAGAAAATCCGAGATTATAATATCACAGTGTTCATTTTCTCTTTTCTTCAGTTCCTCAAAACTCTGAGCCAAAAAGTTTAAGACTTGTTCTTTTGAATAATAATTTTCATCATTTAATCTGTCAATGTTACTCTTTGTAAGCTGATTTTTCTCATATAAAGAATTGATATTAATATCTCCAACCGCAAACAATCCGCTCTTATCATACTTGTTGTTACACTGCTGAGGATAATAGCCTGCAAAATAAATGTTGGGAACACATATTTTTATGCAGTCTTTTCTGAGTATCGTATTCATATACTCCGTACCCAAAAGCGGTGAAAATTTATTATCCATTTTAATATTCTGGTATATAAATAAATCCGCATATTTTATAATTTTTCTTAAAAGCTTAATCTCAGTTTCATTAAATTCATGTATTCCGGGAAGAATAACGCAATTATATTGTTTATTTATCAAATCCGAACACGCTAAGCCTCTTGAAATTTTTTCCGCCTGACAGTTTCCATATACTATTAACATTTTTTTCTTAGTACAAATAAACTTTATATACTCTTCTATATCAACAGAAACAGTATCTAAATATCTCATCTCGATATAATGTGCTTTTATTGCCGGTATATACCACAGAGGAATAAAATCTTCAAATAACGTGTAGCCATATTTCTCTAATCTCCGACAATCCTTGTCCCATTCACACGAAGCGACAATAACAAATGAATTTTCATGGGAAATCTTATCAAGACCTTTATCTGTAGTTAAAGATACTTCATCGGTACTTATACACTCTTTTAAAATTTCAGTATTTGAATTTTCATCTGTCAACAAATAACATTTTTTATTTCTGTACAATTCAGAAATATCAATTTCAATTCCTGAATATCTGTTAAATAAGGTTAATAATTTATTTTCATAATCAATAACCTCTATTTTTTCTATTCTGCATTCTGTTATAATGCCTTTAGATTTTATTATCAGAAGTATATAATCATCACCATTATTATAATTTATTTTATTTGAGCGAAATGTAAACCCCGGCTTATCTTCCTTAAACTGCGGAAAATTTCTAATTACATCTTTTCTCTCTATATCAAGCTCAGCTTTACCGATAAATTCATTATTATAGTACACCTCAATGCTGTCATATTCTTTTCTTGGCAAAAACCATCCTCTTAATTCTAATGTGTTTGTCTCACCATAATATATAATTCCGTTTTTACTAATTCCGCCTATAAGCTTACCCATATATCAGCCCCTCTTTTCGCAACTATACTTTTCTCTCAGTAAATAACCACTTAACATATACTCTCATCCAGTCCTGTATTGAACATTCTGCTTCATCTAATAATAAATTAAAATTATACTTGGATTTTTCGAATTGTAGTCCTAAATTCTTAAAAACAGACGGATAAATAGGTATCTCAATTCCATTATGAGGATAAATATTATCCATATTAACCTGAACATTCTCAAAACCTATATATTTTAAAATTCTTTTAACCATTTCTATATATAAAGCATTCGTAGGATGATCAACGGTATAAAACAAATAAGTTTTTTTATAGTTTTTCTCAATAAAGTCTGATATTATAATATCACAGCATTTTTCTCTCTCCCTCAGGTTATTTAAGCTTAATTCAACCATCTTTTCACATTCTTCTTTTGAATATTTATTCTCGTATAATTTATTATCAATAAATAAATTTACATTCTTAAGAGCCTCTTTACTGCCATCTGCATAAATTTCATTTAAATTCGTATCGCCATAATGTCCAATATCTTTATTTTGATAGGTATATTCATATTCATTTTTGCAATATTGTAAAAAATAACCTGTGAAATACATATTTGGTATACAAACCTTTTCGCAGCTTTCTTTACATGCAGATAACATGTAATCCGAGGACAAAACAGCGTTGAATTTATTTTCCCATGAAATATGCTGATAAATCAGCAAATCCAAAAATCCAAACAACTTCCTGATTATCTGCATCCATTTATTTGAAACTGCAAACACAGGCGGAATACTTAGCATATAGTACTCTTTTGCAAAATTTATTTCCGTTCCCATAGTTTCAGCGATTTTTAAATTCTGACAGTTGGCATAAACAGCACTCAACTTTTTAATACCCGAAAGAAAATTCATATAATCCGATATATCTTCTTCCATTTCATTAATAATTATATCAACATTAACAATATTATTTTGTATAAAATAATAATACCACACAGGGATATAATCTTTTAAAACTGTATGACTTCCGCTATTTTTAAAAGCCTCACATATTTCATGCCATTTTGAGCCTGAAACAACATATAACTTATCTGCTTCTTTAGGGATTTCCCAGCCGGCCCCTATATTCTCATATGTTATATTACCTTTTAAAATATCTTTTAATGTATTTTCCTGTTTATAACGTAACGCTTCATTATCCGTATCAATCCACACAGTATCTCTGTCTGTTTGTAATGATATATCCGGACAAAGCTTTTTTGTTCTAACGCAATTTATCAGTTTATTATCAAATGTATTAACCACTACTTTTATAATTTTATGTTCAACTATGGCTTTATCCTTCCAAACAAGCAGAAGGACATTGTCATCTTTTTCATTAAAATCTCTCAATGATGCTTTCAAATAAAAGCCTGATTCCATTCCGTCTTTATTTGGATATTTCTTATAAACATCCGTTCTTTGCACACGAAGCTGAGCATCGCCAAGAGTTGCATTATTATAAACAACCTGAATTCTGTCATATTCAGATGCAGGATAAAGCCAGCCCCGTATAATGATTTGCTCTTCATCCTTGTTATAAATACAGCCGTTTAAACTAACACCGCCCACCAGCATACTCATATTACAAATTCCTTTCAAATTATATTAAAGCCTTACAATATGTGCTTATATACTTCAAAATTAATGTTGTTTTATTTTTTTCAAACAAGATACTTTAAGACACTGTCACATATTACTTTCATGTCATCCGCGTCATATCTCTGGTCAATCGGAAGCGGGAGAATATCCCTTGCATACCTGTGCTCCAGGCTGTCCTCAGCGCACAGGCTGAATACATCAGGCCACAGCGTTGGAACATATATTTTTATCTGCTGAAGTTTTTTTCGAATTTCAGATCCGTTTTCTACAAGAAGAGGATATGCGAAAGGTCCTTCTGTCGGATGAAGCGATAACTGATTGTATTTTTTCAGGCGCTCGTCCATATATGCAAAATTTTCTTCTCTTCTTTTTTTAACAAACTCATAATCAACTGCTCTCAACAGGTTGGAAGTGAGCTTTGATGTATACTTTATTTTCTCAGTATCAAATCTCAGATTGTTATTTACATATTCCTCGTAGAACTCTGATGCCGTTTTTTCAAATCTTCCCAAAAGAAAATTCATTTTGTCATAGGATATATCAACAGGATACTCTGCCGCAGGCTTGCAGTCCGTAGCCAAATACGCTCCGTCCGCCACACCGAAAAACTTTCTGGCTATATAAATTGTATCCATATCAGAAAGGGGCTTTCTGAAGAAAGCCTGCGCATTATCAATAATTATATTTTTGTATTTTTGCTTTAAATTCTTTATATAATCCTCCGTAAGCTGTCCGTAATAATTGACAATATACAAATATTCATTTTCCTCGGGAATTTTATTAAAAACAGGCTTAAAAGCTTTATCAATTAAATAATATTCATACGAAATTCCGCAGACCTCGCAAGCCATTTTTACCGTATCACATAAGAAAAACGGCAAATATATTTTTTTTATATTTTTTGCCTCAATCAGATACCTTAAACAGCTTCTGCCGCAGTTTAATGATACCAGGTCTGAATAATATTCGCTGCCTGTATATCTGTCTAATTCAATATATCCGCCGTATTCTTTCATATTATTTTTTCCTCTCTCATATCCGCCGAATTTTTATTTACGCTTCTTTTCCTATAATTAAAGAATTTTATACTCGTCAAGCATGTCCGTAATTTCATCTTTTTTGCAAAACATCATTACATCTATGATGGACAAACCCGGCTCAAAATGACCGATTCGCTGTACATACGGCTGAAGCTGAGCCTCCAGAAATTCCAGTCTTATTCCTGCATTTTCATATTTTCCCCTGTTAAAAAATGACATTCCACCCGGCGGATTAACATAAGTGTCATACCCCATAGCCTTGGTGATATTTAAAGCCCATTCGTCCGGCTCATTAAGCTCGTCAATAGCAATGTCCATTTTTGAAAAGGTCTGGAACTTTCTCTCTATCCCAAGATACTCACATACCTTCTTAGTTGTCTCTATATTTAAGAGAGATAAATCATCGCCATAATCCACATCAAGAAGGCTGTGTATAAGCTCTATCGTCTCATTGTAATTCGGAGCCTTTTTTTTATAGACTGTGAGCTGTCCGTATATTTTTTCCCGCCAGTTCATTTCACTGTTAATTTTTATATCCATAATAGGAGTCTCTCTTGGAGCTTTTCTTATGGGAACAATAATATACACCGGCTCCTTGTTCTGTCCTATAACCCTGTTCCTGTTTACCCAGCCATGAGAGATGTACTGTGGCGTATCAAAAAATACAAATTCATCAGTGTATTTTATAAGTGAAAAATATCCTATATAAGGGAAAAAATACGGCTGCATTATTCCAACCTTCATAATAATTAAACAATCTCCTATCTTTCCATATTTTTAATTAAATCCGAAATTCTCTCGACATCCTCCAGCGCAAGCTCTGCATACAGAGGAAGAGTCAAAACTCTTTTAGAGACGTACAATGCGTTAGGTGTCTCATTTTCGTCATACATTCCCGCATAGCAGTCAAATCTGTTTGTAAGCGGGTAAAAATATTTTCTTGCATAAATATTGTGCTGCATAAGATAATCTGAAAGCTCATCTCTGCTTGCGCCATATTCTCTTTCATTTACTATAATCGGAAAATATGCATAATTAGAAACAACATTCTCCTGTTCTTCACACAGCTTTATGCCGTCAACAGCTTTTAAACATTCCTTGTATTTTTCGACAACTCTTTTTCTTTTTTCAATTTCTGATTCGATATGAACAAGGTTACACAGACCCATTGCTGCCTGAAATTCATTCATTTTAGCATTTGCGCCTATAGAATCAACAATCTCCGGCCCTCTTATTCCGAAATTTTTAAGCCTGTACAAATCAATACCGTATTCGTCATTATTGTAGCATACCGCTCCGCCCTCAATCGTATTAAACACCTTTGTAGCATGAAACGAAAACATGGACGCATCGCCGAAGCTTCCTATACCTCTTCCCTTATAGGTAACTCCAAACGCATGAGCCGCATCATATATAACCTTCAGACCATACTTTTTTGCAATTTTCTCGATTTTCTCAACATTGCATACATTTCCGTATACATGTACCGGCACAATAGCTGTTGTTCTGTCGGTTATCAGCTCCTCAATCTTATCTGTATCTATCGTATAATCCTGTAAATTTATATCACAGAAAACCGGTTTTAATCCGTTTCGCACAATAGCATGTGTAGTTGAAGCGAATGTAAACGGCGTAGTTATTACTTCGCCATCAAGGTTCATTGCCTGTATTCCCAGCTCAAGCGCCATGTGCCCGTTGCACATAAGCGAAATATCATGTACTCCCAGATAGCTTTTAAGCTTTTCCTGAAGCTCATTATGTTTTTTACCCATATTAGTAAGCCACCTGGTATCCCATATATCTCTTATCTGAGCTTCATATTCTTCAAAGTCCGGCATTGACGACTGTGTTACAAGTATCTTTTTATCTTCCATTTTCAGCATTCCCCTTCTTTATATTCCATGATGCTTCCTCTATTACGTCACAGTAATGTTCAATACTCCACTCACTTGACATTAAATTCTTCCTCTGAACAAGGGCAAGCTTTTTACCTATTGACCTGTTTTTAGACATTTTAATAAGCGACTTTAACTCGTCCTCCCAGCTTTCAACACTGGTATTGACGCCTAAAAACGGCAGAATATCAGAAGCCATATTTATAATTAAAGCAGGTATTCCTGCCTGAACGGCACACGCTGTACTTCCGCCGCCGCCGCTTCTCGGAAGGTCAAAATACAAATCGCACATTTTGTAAAGCGCAGAAAGATTATTTTCATATCCCCATTTGCGCACTCTCTTTGCCGCAATTAAGGCAGACATTTCTTTAAGCGGATTAGACATTCTGCCTACCAATATCCACTTAATATTGCTGTTGCTCTCCAGAAGCTCTCTCATGTCAGCCTGTATCTTCGGTGTAATTTCATAATCAAGCCTGTTTCCCACAGTTACAATTAAAAAGTCATCCTTTGAAAATCCGAAGCGCTTTCTGTCATAAACAGTATCATCCATAGAAACAGGCAGATAAAGGTTTGCCTCATAAGTCTTATCCAAATCAACGGAATTATATATTTCGTTGTTCTTTTCTGCCATTTCAATATTTCTCGCAATATAAGCGTCATAAACCGAACTGCTGCTGTAACCGTTCAGAGGAACTGTAACAACCGGAAGCTGCTTTATAATTTCATTATTGTAAAGAGCATTTTCATTTGTTATATCAATAACTACATCAGGCGCATAATCCAGTATAGCGTTCACATACTCCCCGTACCTTTCCTCGGGAGTGGTCTCGTGATTGAAATAAACAATATTGACTTCAGGCTCAGCCATATATATGTGGTCATTTCTGTATATCATAGAAGAAAAATTGCGTCTTACCGCTCTAGGCATAACACTGAAAAAGTCATCGCTCATAATATAATTATAGTCCGAAACAAATATAGTGACCTCATACCCTCGTTTTGCAAATTCATTTGCCACACCCATTTCCAGCCTGGTTGATGCAAACAGCCGTCCATGAAGCCCCGGCACCATAATTGCAATTCTCTTTTTCTCTCTGTTTTCTTTTATAACCCTGTGAAATGTATTGTGCTTTTCCATTACATCAGCAAGCTGTTTAAGCACTTTTTTTCTGTCATTATAATATTCAGGATAAAGAAGCTCCGGCTTTAACCATACAATATTGACAATTTCCGAGCCGCCGAAATACATTAACTCGCCTGCATTCTGTGAATGAGCCAAAATATCATTCCACATCTTTATATGTCTCTGGCAGATCATATCATTCTGGAATAATATCTCAAAAAGATAGCTCTTTGCTATCGATTTCACGTCTGTATCTGCAGCAATTTCTTCCACGTACTCTGTAATGCTCTGTTTATGCTCTTCATCACATGAGCCCAGATAAGTCTTCAACTGACCGAAACATATTTTCTTAAGTCTTTTGTCATTTTCGTCCACACTGTACTCAAGAAGCGCACGACAACAGCGCTTATCATCAAACGCTCTCATAAAGCATTTATTTATATTTTTTAAAATATCAAGACGTTTAAATACCTCTCTGTTTATATCAAGACATCTGAATACAAAATGCTCAAATTTGTCTTTGCCGCCTTCAAATGCCATAGAAAACATCGAGAAAAATACCTCCTGCCATTGACAGTTATTAAGGTACTCCTTATCAAGCTGTGATATATACATAAGATTAACAGGAAAACTCTCGTTCTGTTCTTTGCTCATAAGATATTCAGCAGCACTGTACTTCTTTTCCAGCAATCCAAGTATATTTTTTCCCGCCATAAGATTGGCAAGCTTTTTACGCTCCAGCCGCTCGCTGAAGCTCAAGTCCAGCCTGAAAACTGTATCATCAGGTAATAACTGATTATCCTTCTGTTTTTCATTCGCTGAACTGCTTTCTATATTCTTACCCTCCGCCACATCGTATACGGCATCATCTGACATCTCGCATTTCTTTATTATATATTCAACTAAATCATCTAAAGATTTGCCGAAGTCAACTGAGTGATTAATAAAATCCGTATACAGATAATACTTGCAGAGCTGTGCAATATGTTTTTTAAAATTGTCCTTCTGTTCCTGTGTAAAACCTTTTTCCAACGCCAGCTTAATCTGCTTCTCCACATCGCATTTCTGCCATGCTTCGTATACGCAGCCTTTGTGACAAAGCTGATGATACCCTAGCATTAACGCAGGTTTATTTCTTATCAATGCGACATAGCTTGTCTGCGACAGTATAGTTACTGTAACATCAGAAATATCTATTGCATCATGAATATCGATGGTATCATTCATAATTACATTTTCAGGGAAAATAACATCCGTCGCGCCTCTCATCATCGGATGCCGTTTATACAGAAAATTCCAACCGTTTCTGTCACATATTTTAGCAAGATAAACCGCCGCTTCATCGCGGGATTCAAAAACCGGTGAGTGAAACTGCCTGGTATGCTCCGTATACGGGTAAAACCCGGACTCAAAATCATTCTGCCCCGCATAAAATACCAGCGGCTTTGACGGGTCAATCTGCTCCAAAACTTCGTCTTTTCCTGTCTTTTTATATACAGACGCATCCGTGCTGGTCCACCTGTTCAGCTTGCTTTCATATAACGACTGCCTGATCTCTTCTGCTCTTTCACATTCCTCTTCGGAAACAGGAAGCTTCAAAAACTCTTCAGAATGTGTTGACGGCCAGCTCTCTCCCATCTGACCTTCAGTTTCAAAAATATATGTGCCCGGAAGCAGTCCGGATTCCATATATATAACAGGAATATTCCTCTGTTTACATGCATAATCAATCATAATATGCAGCGGACTGTATTTATTCCAAATCATTGTACATTCCGGCTTGACAGCAGTAATAAGCTCCTCGGCAAAATGATACGCTGCGCAGCAATACTTTATTGCATACTCAAGACTGACATAGTATTTTTTTGAAAAATTTCTGCTCGCGATATAAAAATATTCATTTTCTTCACACAGTTTTTTCTCTTCTTCTGTGACAACTATATTATCGTGTGCGTAGACAGGTTTATAATTTCTTGCGAATATCTTCGGCATCATAACCATTGACATTCGATTTAACTCATTTGAAAGAATACCGTATTTGCTGAGACAAACCTTTCGCACCTCGTCAAGAGAGCCTTCCATTCCCTCTATCAAAGTGATAAAATTATAGTCATGCATTTTCTTTGCAAATTCGTAAATCATCGGAAGTCTGTTGCTCAAAGTCGGAACAAGTATATTTTTTTGTTGTTTATAAAGACTTGCAGCCTTTACTGAATCCTCTATCGTATATGAAACAACCGGCACAATCTGCTTTCTTATAATTTTTCCACCCTTCTTCACAAGCACGACTATCGGGTGACCTTCACGAATTTTGTCAAGTCCGTTTGTCACAAATAAACTGAAACCGGCATTTTTTTCGTTAAAAATCCTCATATTCTTATATACGTCAGGTCTCGGTACATCAAGAACAGCATTTCCAAGCATTTTACCGCAGCAATAAACCTCTATGGAATCATAATTGTATCTTGGCAGAAACCATCCCTCTATTGATACGCCTATAGGGTCAAAACTTTTTATATTTCCCACGCCGCCGTATATCACCTTTGAATTTTTTAAAATATTGAGTGAATTTGGCGCTGCCATATCAGGATACTTTGCAGCAATATATTTAAAAACATTTTCGGCATCTGCTTTACCTGAGGAGTTAATAAGTAGTTTTATCGCCTCTAAATTACTCATCTTAAACTGTTCCTTTCAACATGTATTATTAAACAAGCGTTTTATACTCTGTAAATTCCCTCAATCATCTTCATAAGATTAACCGCGTCATAAATTGTTCCGAGTTTTACCGGCTCACCGTTTACAACAGCGTCATAAAATTCCTTCATCTCATAATCCCATGACTGGTCTGAGTCAAAGCACATGGTATGCTCCATAGGCTTCCCAAGTCCGCCTGTTTTCTGCTCAAGGTCTTTTCTGTAATAGCTGATTTTCTCCTCACCGTAGCTGTTAGTTGAGGTCAGAAGTCCGTTCAGCGAGATAAAGCCCTTAGTGCAGATTAAATCCAGACTGAATTTGTGTCTCCACTGAATTGCGCTTGAGTGGAGCGATGCCACCTTTCCGTCACTTGTACGAAGAATTGAAAAAGCCGAGTCCTCTGTCGGCATATCCTTCCAGACAAGCTGGTCAACGGAACTCTGAATTTCAGTAAACTCGCCCATAAAGTAATACATCAGATCAAGCATATGGATACCCTGGTCAAGCATAATTCCGCCGCCGGAAATCTGAGTATCATTGCGCCATTCATGCGTAAAATCAGGGCTTCCGGCCTTGCCGTACACGCCTCTTGCACACACAACGTCGCCGAGAATTTTTGAATCCAGAAGAGCCTTTGCCTCAATAACAGAATTGTGATATCTGTGGTTAAAGCCGTACTTGAGTATCGGAGACTCTGCTCTGTCATACGCCTCTTTCATGCGAAGCGCATCGTCAAGATTTCTTCCCGGAGGCTTTTCCGAAAATACAGCGTAGCCTTTTCCGAGTGAATAGCATACAATATCCGGTATAACGACATTGTATGTGCAGACAATAACTGCATCCATTTCGCTGTTATCTATGCACTCCTTCCAGTCCGTATATTTTTTTTCTTCAAATCCTTCCATATTGGCTTCATTTGTGTCGCACAGAGCGACAACCTCGTAACCGCCGTGACGTTTCATAGCGTTATAACGGGTTTTTCCCATTCTGCCCATGCCAATAATAACTGCTCTAATTTTATCCATTTACTATTTCCTCACTTTAGCCACAACCTGAGCAAAGGAACTCAGACCGCTTTTTTGTAAAAACTGCTGAAAATCAGATAAGACAGACTTATCTGCTGTATTAAGCAGGTATTTAACAAAGAAATTGCCGTCCTCTATTCTGTCCTTGTTTCGAAGCACTGATTCCATATCTCTTGTTCCCGGCGTAGTTATCTCCAGCAATTCAAAACCCGCATCCTGAAGTATTTTCTCCAAGCCCTTTCTCGACGGCAGCATTATATGCTCATACGGGAAAATGCTGTCCATTCCGCCCTTCAATGTAAGAATATCGAAACCGCTTCCCAGACGTGTATTTAAAATCAGAATACCGTCATCCTTAAGACTGTCTTTTAGATTTGTAAGAGTAGCCGCAGGATTTGTTTCGTGCTGAAGCTGATTCATATATAAAATCACATCTGCCTTGTCAACCTTTTCAGTCTTAATAGGCAGAATGGAATTTTTAAGCTCATATTTTCCGCATATCCCGGATTTTCTGAATCTGTCAACAGAGCCCTTATATCTGTTTCCGTAATCGATAACGTCAAGCCCTGTATTTTTACCAAGATAGCGGTAAATTCTGTACTGTGCCCACATAACCAGCTCATCCCAGATGTCGGCACGGCGAAGTTCCGCCTGCTGCTGATACTCGTCAGAAATTCGAATATTTCTCATTTCCTCCAGTTCCAGATACTTGCTGATAAGCTCATCCTCAACAGGTACATATATGCTGCAGCAATCCTCACAAAAAAGATAATTTACATCCCACCTCGAAAATATATAACGCGTATGCGCAGAGCCGCATACAGGGCACTTTTTTTCTTCCTTATGGCTTGGGTTAGCAAGTACAAATCTGAGTGCTGCGCTTTTTTCTTTATTAAATAATCCGGCATTCTGTAATTCCGTAGTATTCGGTTTTACTTCTGCATAATCATAGGCTTTTAGCATAGTAATCCTCCATAAGTCCGCGTGTGGCAAAGCATTTGCACAGGCACTTGTTGTTGTCAAGGAGCTCCAATGATGTCGCTCCGCCGGCCGCATTCACAATTGCAACGGCAGCGGCAATATCCCACAGCATTATTTCATCCTCAAAATATGCGTCAAGTCTTCCGCAGGATACAAATGTCCCCATAATTGCTGCCGCACCTAACATTCTGACTTTTTTAAAGCACTGAACCTGTTTAACAAACTTAGAAAGGCTCTCTGTGTCATAGGAACGCTTTACCGGAAATCCTGTTGCCATGACTGCCTGTGAGGTTTCCTGCACAGACGACGGCTTTATGCTTTCACCGTTCATATACGCTCCCTCGCCCTCTGCGCCGTAAAACAGTTCGTCTTTCATAAAACGATATACAGCCCCGAGAACAGGCTTGTCCTTCGCCCAAAGAGCAACAGAGACACATGCAAGCTCGTCAAGTCCCTTAAAATAGTTGATTGTCCCGTCAAGAGGGTCTACAATCCAACACAGTTCTCCCTCCTGTCCTTTAAAGCCGTACTCCTCAGACAGTACGGGAATCCCGCTCTCTTCGAGAATATCCATGATGATTTTTTCACTCATTTTATCTGAAGAAAGCTTAATATCCTTCCCTTCAAGAGCGTCTACATGAATGCCCTCTCTCTTCTTTAAAAATTCACCGGCTGTCTTTGCCGCCTTTTTTGCCAACTCTAATTCTTTAGTCCACACAGCCCAAATCCTCCAGTAAATTCATAACTGCCTCTGTCTCCATTGATTCTCTGCAAAGGCTGTTGTATGTCGAAATATGAGGCGTCAATACAGCATTCTTACATTCAAGAAGTTTTCCCTCATATGGCTCCTGCCAGAAAACATCGCCCCAAAAACCGGCAACCTTTCCGCTCTTTAACCCCTCGTACAATGCATCTTCATTAATAAGAGTTCCCCTTGCGCAGTTTAATATAACAACGCCGTCCTTCATCATCTCAAAAGTTTCCGCAGAAAGAATTTCATCCCTGCCTGACGCATGTATTGTAACTACGTCAGCCTTAGCGAGCGCTGTCTTTAAATCCGGCTCTGAAATTTCAGGCTGAAACGGATCATAAACTATTATGTTGCTTCCAAGCGCCTTGAGATGTTCGGCAAATCTCCTTCCTATTCTTCCGTAGCCTACAAAAAGAACATTTAATCCGATAAGAGAAAACCCAATTCTCTTTTTCCACACCTTATTATGCACATCTTCATTGCACGGTATTATCTCATGGGCAATAGTCAGAAGAGCCGCAAGCGCCATCTCGGCAACCGCCGCCGTAGGCGCGTCCGGCGTGTTTGACACCTTTATTCCGTGTCTTTTAGCCGCCTCAAAATCTACGTTGTCCGTTCCAATACCTATTCTTGCAATAGCCTTTAACTGAGGGGCCTGCGAAAGCACCTCCTCATTCAGAGTTTCAAGACCTGCAAGCAATCCGTCTGCTCCCTGAAGATGCTCTATTGTCTCCTGAATATTAAGTCTTCTCCCGAATGGATTTTTTACAACTTCAATCCCTTTGTCACGCAGTAAATTAATTGCCTTATCGCTGCTTGCGGCAAATGATGAAGCACCGACTACAACCTTCATTAGTGTCTTCCTCCCTTATATTTATCAAGATACATGTCGAGCCAGCAGTGCAGCAAAACCGCATGCGCCGACTCTACCATTCCGTATGTCTCAAGCGGAACATAAAAGTTCAGGTCGCCAAGCTGTCTTGACTTATTATCAGCCTTTTTGCCCGATACTGTAACAACAAACGCTCCCAGTTCCTTTGCTGTTTTGATTGCTTTGATTACGTTAGGCGAATTGCCTGATGATGAAATAGTAACCAGCATGTCGCTTTCTTTAAGCATCTTGCTGATTCTGTATGAAAATACATCTTCGTAAGAAATGTCATTACTTATTGCTGTCAGATGTGAAGTCTCCGAACATGTCTGAGTAAGAAAATCCGCGTTCTGAAAACAATCATGTGACATATGCTCTGCCATTGTCGCACTGGCTCCGTTTCCGCAGAAGAAAAATACTCCTCTCTGCTTCCTTTTCTCTTCGCATATGTCAACCCATTTTTCAAGAGCTGCGTCTGCATCAAGAACATTTCCTGCAGAATCCGTAGCGATAAGCTTTGACAATCCCTCTTTAATATCACTGAAATAATTTGATGAATAATTTTCTAAATTCATAATTCTATATACCTCTCTTCAAATTTATTAATTCTGGACATAAGCATGCCCTCTGCTATATTCCAATCCTCAGGAGTATCCAAATCGCAGGATTCATCCTTCGGAATTGCAAATCTTCCCAGTTTTCCGCCAAACACAGGATTAATTCCCTGTTCCTGAAGCTTCATAAATGTATCTCTCTTCCAAGCCGTTATTGCCCAGCAGATTGTCTCAACAGGCTCAAGAAGCTGACTGTTGACCTTTTCCTTAAGTGAGAAGTTAAGAGGCTCTCCCTTAAAAAAAGTCTCTTCCTTTTCTGCAATAACCGACAGCACGGTATCGAAATCATTCTCCTCAACGTACTCCAGAAAACGCACAAGCGTCTCCTTCCTAAGCATCGGAGATGTCGGATTAATCATTATCACATAATCGCATTCATGCTTCTGCATAAACTCATATGTGAACTCCCTGTTTGTCGCTTTGTCATTTGCAAGCTCGGCAGGTCGTTTGTGAAATAAAACACCCATTCCCTGAACTATTTTGCCAAGCTCCTCACTTTCGGTATTAACCCATATGCTCTCAAATCTGTTCGTCTGTTTTGCCAGATCAATCGGATACTGTATTAAAGGCTTGTCACCCATATATCGTATGTTCTTTTTAGGAATACGCTTTGACCCCAGTCTTGCCGGTATCATCGCGATAAACTTTTTACTCATAGCAATGCTCCTTTATCTTTATTACGCCCTTTTTTATATGGCGATTTTGTTCATTTACACAAATCTGCGGTCTGTGTGCCTCATCAGGAAAAATCATCGAAAAAAAGCCCGGAAGATTTGATATATTAATATAAGGATACCCTGCCCCTGCATATGCCGAGCTCATTTCCGACCCGCAGGCGGCTCCGCCGCTGAATTCATCATAAAAAAACACAATATCGTCCTGTTCGTTATACTGTGTTTTTTCTTTCAGCTCTTCGCGCCTAAATATATCTATGCCTTCTATCCCACAGAGCGTAAACTGAATATCCACATATTTATCATGTGCTTCTATCTTGCATTCACTGCGCATCTTTCCGTCATAGCTCATGACTCTGGCAAAAATTTCCTCCCCCTCTATCTCATAAAAGCCTTCCTGCATGTCCTTATTGATTTTCTTAACAAATGCAGCTATCTTTTCTCTATATTCTGAAGGAATGTACTTTTCCAGATTGTCTAACCTGTCGCATACCATTGTCACTGTCCCCCTGTTTCTTTATAATTTCGCAATAATTTGCCGCCTGTATCTCAATACATCATCACTTTTATTTAAAAATGATGCAAAAACACTCATACATTATATTTCTTAACGGCACTTGCCCTCTTATAATGCAACAATTTGGTTGCATGGCAATTGCTGGATTTTTGTAAAATTTTGTATATTTTTGAAATATATAGCAGCAAAAAACTCTATGCGAATGGTCTAACCATACACATAGAGTTTTCTTCTGCTTTTCAAATTATTCAAAATATTTAAGCTTTCAAACGTCTGAAAACCGCTCTCTCAATCGGTTTAAAAACAATTCTGCCGCCGAAGAAAATACCTGATACTTCTTCCAGATAATATTAAGCCCGGACTCCAGCCCCGGCTCTAACCGCCGGAAACAAAGACTGCTGTTTTCAGAGGTATCTGCCAGTTTATCTATCGTTATCGCATATCCTATGCCCGCCTCCACCATAATAGCAGCATTGTATACAAGATTAAAGGTTGTAACTATATTCAGCTTATTAAAATCCTCTCCAAACCAGTCGGCAAATTCATTTCCGGTCTGATGCTGCGATATAGCCTGCCTGGAACAAATAAGCGGTACACCCAGCAAATCTCTCTTTTCAATAAATTCCTTCTCAGCCAAAAGGCTGTCCTTTCGCATTATAACTCCCCACCTGTCCTTTGCCGGCAAATTAATAAAATCATATTTTGAAATGTCCGCAGGCTGTATCAAAATACCAAAGTCCAGAAGTCCTTTATCAATACGCTCTGTTACGTCCTCAGCATTACCGCTGTATAAATGATAATGAACTCCGGGACAGCTTTCGCGCAGTTCCTTTATAATTTCCGCAATCTGCCTGATTGCCTGCGTTTCTCCTCCTCCGATATATATATCGCCGCTAACGGTATTTTCCATTGACAAGAACTCTGCCTCTGTCTTATCAACCATAGAGATAATTTCTTCTGCACGTTTTCTGAGAAAAACTCCCTCCGGCGTTAAAACTATCCGGTGGCTTTTTCGTATAAACAGCTTCTGTCCCAGCTCTTCCTCTAAATCACGAAGCTGACGTGAAAGCGTCGGCTGTGTTAAATGTAAAGTGTTGGCTGCCGCGGTAATATTCCCTTCTCTGGCAACTGCAAGAAAATAACGAAGCACCCGTATCTCCATATTACAACACCTCCTTTTTTTCATTATACCTTTATGTAAAATGCCTATCAAGCATACATCATGATAAAAACAAGGTATTTGCTATCCTTTTCACATCAGATTACAATATAAACATCATGAGCAATACAAAACGGCTGCCATGATTACATGCTTTTTCAATTCAGATAGAAGACAAAAATTAACGGAGGATTTTAAATATGAAAGAAAATTTAATTTTAACAGAAGAATGGGATAAAACTTTCCCGAAAAGTGACAAAGTCAATCACAGCAAGGTGACCTTTTACAACCGCTACGGCATTACACTTGCAGCGGATATGTATGAGCCGAAAAACGCTGAGGGAAAGCTCCCGGCTATCGCTGTAAGCGGACCTTTCGGCGCAGTAAAGGAACAGGCTGCCGGACTGTATGCGCAGACTATGGCGGAAAGAGGTTTTTTAACGATTGCATTTGACCCGTCTTTCACCGGTGAGAGCGGCGGCAATCCGAGATATGTGGCTTCCCCTGACATAAATACGGAGGATTTTCAGGCCGCAGTGGATTTCCTGTCTGTACAGGACAATGTTGACCCTGAAAAAATAGGTATTATCGGCATCTGCGGCTGGGGAGGCATGGCGCTTAACGCTGCGGCTATTGACACACGAATTAAAGCAACAGTTGCCTCAACCATGTATGATATGACACGCGTAAATGCAAAAGGATATTTTGATGCAGAGGACAGCGAGGAAGCCCGTTATGAAAAACGCAGGACTCTGAACGCTCAGAGAACAGAAGACTATAAAAACGGAACATATGCCCTTGCAGGTGGGGTAGCCGATGAAGTACCTGAGGACGCCCCTTTCTTTGTTAAGGATTACCATGACTATTACAAGACAAAACGCGGTTACCACGCGCGCTCACTCAACTCAAACGGCGGCTGGAACATAACCTCTTCTCTGTCGTTCCTGAATATGCCCATTTTACAGTATGCCGATGAAATACGCAGCGCTGTGCTTCTTATCCATGGTGAAAAAGCACACTCATGCTATTTCAGCCGCGATGCTTACTCAATGCTCAAAGGCGATAATAAAGAACTTATGATTATTCCCGGAGCAGTTCACACCGACCTGTATGACAAAACTGATGTAATTCCGTTTGATAAAATGACAGAATTCTTCAATAAATATTTGGAATAAAAAAGAGTTCGCTTGCGAACTCTTTCGCGAGGCGCGGATTCGTAAGAATAATTACCTTTCCGCGCCTCTGCGATCCTGCGGAGCATTTTTATTCTATAGGAAAGTTCTTTGAATTTCCTATAGAATAAAAAATATTTTTTATAAATCTACGCACAGTTATCTTTCTGAGATTGATAAGCAGGCGGAAGAGAGATTTATTTATCTCTGCCGCCTGCTTTCTTACAACATACCGGGAGATTTTTTATTGTCAAATTTCACGTTATATTAGGAATGCTTTTACTCTTTAACAAGTTCTAAATATCGGTCAAGCCGCTCATTTACATACTCCGCAACGAGCAATATCATATCATCCGCTTTTCCGTCACGATAGAACGCATCAAAAGCATCATAATAGCGTTTACGGTCAGCAAACTTAACATTGATTGCAGGATAGCCGTTACGGATAAGCTCAAGATTTAGAATCAAACGACCTGTTCTGCCATTGCCGTCAATAAACGGGTGTATTCCCTCAAATTCAAGATGAAACCGGGCAATGCGCTCAATCGGATGCATTGTCTTTTTTCGTTCTTCGTTTTCGGCAAGTAACTCCGTCAATTTCGGCTCAATGAGATATGGTTGTACCGGCTCGGTATATGCGCCTGCAATTGTAACGGGAATGCGGCGGTAAACACCTTTATCTTCAGGTCTGTTCATTAGTACAAGCGAATGAATTGCCTTAATTTCCGTATCTCTCAATTTTGTTTTATTTTGTGCAATATCTTCAATATAAAGGAATGCGTCACGATGACCAACGGCTTCAAGGTGGTCTTTCAAGGGTTTGCGGTCTATGGTCATACCCTCAAGTACCATAGCGGTTTCTTTGAGCGTAAGGGTGTTACCCTCAATAGCGTTTGAATTATAGGTGAAATCAACCATAAATTCGTCACGCAAACGCTGTGCTTCGCCTGCGGTAAGCGGACGCATGCCATCAAGTTTAACTTTTTTAATATCTGTTTCAGTCAGTATATCTGCAAATCTGCCGCGTTTTCTTTTGTTAGGCAGTTTTCGTTTATCCAACGGTTTTTCTGTTTCTGCGGGTATCATATATAATTTACCTTTACGGATAACACCGTCAATTTGACCGTTGGCACAAAGCAGGCGAACACGACGAGTAGAAATCCCCCATTTTTCCGCTGCCTGTGTTACAGTTAAATATTCCATCTTTTATACCTCCTGATTTGAAAACAACAAATACAGACTCAGCATACTACATAATCGGAACAATTACAATGCATTTTCATGATATTCCAATATAATTTTTCCGATAATTAAATATCCCTCTGAATACATAATGTTATTTTCAATCCAGTATATTTGCTGAAGCCACCGCATAATTAAGAAGTTTTTCCTTTTC
>CASFUI010000321.1 GCA_949297565.1 uncultured Eubacteriales bacterium | reverse complement strand
GTTCTTGGAAATATAGCGGAGCTTTACGATTATGATATAGGTGATAATTATGTGGGAGCTGTGTGTGACCCGGTAATTTCCCAGACAGAGATTTTTGCGGATTATGCCGAGCAGGTACTGGATATAGACAGAAATCATTACTTTAACGCGGGTGTTCTTGTACTCAATATCAGCCAGTTCAGAGAGCAGGATATATTGGGACAGTTTATTGACCTGCTTCACGCGTATACGTTTGTCGTTGCTCAGGATCAGGATTATCTGAATATAATCTGTAAAAATCATGTTTACTGGCTGGATCCTAAGTGGAACACCGAGACCTTCGGAAAGCCGGCGTGCGAGGAGGAGGACATCTGTCTTATCCACTATAATCTTGCTGAGAAGCCGTGGCATTATGAGAATTGCAGGCTCGCAAATTATTTCTGGAGGTATGCGAAGGAGACGCCTTTTTATTCTCAAATCGTGGATACGCTTAAAAACTTTACCGAGGAGGATGAGAAGCAGGATAAAAAGTACGGTGAAAACCTCTATAATCTCGCGTACGCGGAGATTAACAATGAGAATAATTATAAGAATATGTGCAGAAGAAACAGTGCACAGTCTGAGCAGAGAAGAAAGATAGTTGAAAAGATTAAAAAGCTTGAGATGGAAGGGCGTTTTGATGTGGATGTGGAGGATGACCCGCCGTCAAGGGTGCTTATGCCTGATGAGATAGACTACACCTCAAATAAACTGTTAAAGCGTTTCAGAACAAAATATGCCTTCAGATTTGCAAGGTGGTATCTGAATGCCATGATATATGAAAAAAAGGTTATATTTAAGGAATTTAAGGGAATTGAAAATTTCAATAAGCTTAACAGCGGCGCTATAATAACATGCAATCATTTCAATCCATATGACAGTTTTGCTATGGAGATTGCGTATGAGAAGGCTGTGAAGGGGCAGCGCGGCACGCGAAAGCTGTACAGGATTATCAAAGAGGGAAATTATACGAGTTTTCCGGGCTTTTACGGTTTTTTGATGAGAAACTGCAATACGCTTCCGTTAAGCAGTAATATGAATACAATGAAGAAATTTGTTTCGGCTGTTGATAAGCTTTTGTCTGAGGGGAATTTCATTCTGATATATCCGGAGCAGAGCATGTGGTGGAATTACCGCAAGCCGAAGCCTTTAAAGAAGGGAGCTTACAAGTTTGCCGCAAAGAATAAGGTGCCGGTGCTTCCGTGTTTTATAACTATGGAGGACAGCGATATAATTGACTCTGACGGCTTTCCTGTTCAGGAGTATACGATTCATGTTGCTCCGCCAATCTATCCTGATGCGTCGAAATCGGAGCGTGAAAATGTAATTGCTATGATGAAGCAGAATTACAAAGTATGGAAAGAAATTTATGAAAACACATACGGTGTAAAGCTTTCATATACATGCGGACGCAATTATAAGGACTCGGAGCTGTTTGAGGAAATTGACAATGAGCACAGTGACAATGAGCATAGCGGTGAAGATGAGGCGGCAAGAAAGGTCGTATAAAATTTTCCGGAATAAAAATAAAGAGTTCGCCTGCGAACTCTTTCGCGAGGCGCGAAATCGTAAGAATAATTACTTTTCCGCGCCTCTGCTTTGAGTCGTTTTTAAATATTTTCACATAAGTTTAGCGGGAGTATTTCTCCTCACAGTATTTGCATCGGTATACCTGTTTTTCTTCGTCTG
>CASFUI010000320.1 GCA_949297565.1 uncultured Eubacteriales bacterium | reverse complement strand
GCAACATTTCCCAGAAGATTTAAGAGCACTGCCGTCTTTCCAAGCTGGTCATAATATATCAAAAAACGCTTTATCTCCTTAAATGGCACAAGATTATATCTGTAATTTTCGGGAACATGTACTCTTCCGAACATCTCGGCAAAAAACACAAAATACACAAGAGCCCCAATGTATAAAATAAAAGCACTCCACTTAAGAAGACTTCTTAATCTTTTATTTTTCATGAAGTCCTCTTTTAAAATAGATTTTCTGATTTATGTGCCAGAAGTCTTGCACCGTCAACTACCAATATCACACCCGCGGCTATTCCGAACACGAGCGTCAAAATTCCGAAAACGAGATTTGACGCGCCTATTTTTTTTATTTTTTTATATAATTTTTCATCCATGACAATCCCTCCAAAACTAAATATTATTTTGCTCCGTACTCTTCATAATATTTATCTATCGCCGCCTTGATGTCATCATTAATTACAATCTGCCCCTTATAAGGCTTATTATACAAATGCTCGACAACATCTGCCATGCTTACTATCGCGTTGGCGTCAAAACCGTACTTTTCTTTAATCTCACAGAGCGCGCTCTTCTCTGATTTTCCTCTTTCCATTCTGTTCAGAGAAACCATAAGCCCCTTAATCGTGACATCCCCCTGTGCCTGTATAATCGGAAACGTCTCCTCTATCGACTTCCCTGAGGTCGTGACATCCTCAATTATAACTATTCTGTCGCCGTCATTTATAGGGCTTCCCAAAAGAATGCCGGCATCCCCGTGATCCTTTGCCTCTTTGCGGTTAGAACAGTATCGTATTTCTTTTCCGTAAAGTCTGCTGTAAGCCATTGTCGTAGCCACACTGAGCGGAATACCCTTGTAAGCCGGACCAAAAAGCACATCAAAATCATCGCCGTAGCTGTCATGAATAGCCTTTGCGTAGTACTCGCCAAGCCTTTCAAGCTGCGAGCCTGTCACATAAAGTCCCGCATTCATAAAAAACGGAGATTTTCTTCCGCTCTTCAGCGTGAACTCTCCAAACCTCAGTACATTGCAGTCAACCATAAATTCAATAAAATCTTTTTTGTATTGTTCCATTTTATTTTAATCTCCATTCCGGAGCGTTTCTTGCGAAAGAACGCGAATAAAAATCCGAACACGCGGATTTTCTTCTGCGATAAGAACTGTTTGTGACGCTCCTGCACAAACAGCAGGTCATACTTTGCGTGAAAATATTGAAACAATCAGCATCTCAGCGTGATTTTTCAGTCTGACCTCCGTGTAATCTTCTTTAAAAACGAAATCTTTAAACATTTATTTTAATCTACCATAAAGCAGTTAATTTTTCAATCGGTTTCACAAAAAAGGCTCCGGACTGACTATATTATATTTCAGTCCGGAGATGTCTTAACATACTCTTTATCTTACGCAGCCTATAAGCTCATGAATATCCTTCACATTATTTTTTATCATGTAATCTTCAATTCCGTCAATCACATGGATTGTCGTCATCGGGTCGCTGAAATTGGCAGTGCCTACAGAAACCATAGTCGCGCCTGCCATAATAAATTCAAGCGCGTCAGAAGCGTCTGCAATTCCTCCCATTCCGATAACAGGCAGTTTAACGGATTTTGCCACCTGATAAACCATTCTCACAGCCACAGGCTTAATCGCAGGGCCTGAAAGCCCTCCCGTCTTGTTGGCTACGGCGAACGTTCGCCTGTTTATATCTATTTTCATTCCCGTTATAGTGTTAATCAGCGAGACAGCGTCAGCTCCTCCTGCCTCCACTGCTTTAGCCATTTCCGTAATATCTGTGACATTAGGGCTCAGCTTCATGATAACAGGCTTTTTTGAGACTTTTTTTACTGCTTTAGTAATGTCCTCCGCAAGGTCCGCGCGCTGTCCGAAAGCTATTCCTCCCTCTTTTACGTTAGGGCAGGAAATATTAATCTCAAGCATATCCACAGGAGCCTCAGACAACTGTTCTACCGCATCGATATAATCCTCCTTGCTCCTGCCGCATACATTAACAATAATTCTTGTGTCAAATTTATTTAAAAACGGAATGTCTCTTTTTAAGAAAGTCTCAAGTCCGGGATTCTGCAAGCCTATGGCATTAATCATTCCGCCGTATGTCTCCGCAATTCTCGGAGTTGGATTTCCGGCCCACGGAATATTCGCAACGCCCTTTGTGGTAACTGCTCCCAGCCTGTTTAAATCAACATAGTCGCAGTACTCCATCCCCGAGCCAAAGGTTCCCGACGCAACCGTAACGGGATTTTTAAACGGCACGCCCGCAATCTCTACTGACATATTAACTGCGCTCTCTGACGTTTTCGCTGCCGAATTTAATGCTGCCATTAAAGCTCCACCTCCCTCGCGTTAAATACAGGTCCCTCTTTGCATACGCGTTTGTTATAAACCTTAGAATGCTCATCGAGCTCCGTGGATTTACATACGCATGCAAGGCATGCACCGATTCCGCACGCCATTTTTTCCTCCAGCGAAATATATGCCTCTATGTTATTTTCCTGAGCATAAGCCTTTATTGCACGAAGCATAGGCGTAGGGCCGCAGGCATAGATAACCTCGCCTGTTATGCCGTTTTCACGAACGGCGTCAAGAACATTTCCCTTAGTTCCGCAGCTTCCGTCTTCGGTCGCAATAGTAACTCTGCCGTACTTTTCAAATTCCCTGTCCAGAAAAAGCTCATCCCTGTACCCCAGAACAATTTCCTTTTCACAATTAAGACGCTTTGCAAGCTCAAGCATAGGAGGTATTCCTATGCCGCCTCCTAAAATAACAGCTTTTTTTGACGCGTACGGCGCATTCAAATCGTATCCGTTTCCAAGCGGTCCCTGAATCTCAAGACTCTGTCCCGCCTCAAGCTTCGAAAATTCAAGCGTTCCGGCTCCGACTACTCTATACACAATTCTAAGGCAATCGCCCTCAACGGCACATATGCTTATAGGCCTTGGAAGCAGTCTTGAGCCGTCACGTGAATATACAGAAATAAACTGGCCCGGCTCAGCCTCTGCCGCAATTTTTACGGTATTAAACCACATTTCATAAACCCCTGCCGCAAGACAAGATGTTTTAACAATCTCTGCTCTCTCTCTGAATGACATCGAAATTTTCCTCCGCTTATTTAAAATCCGACACAGCCGCATAAGTTTTATTTTAAAGCAACTTCAGCCAGTGCGACTCGCAAAGCAGCGCCTACGTCGCTTTTATGGCTGAACTGTTACATTTTAAAATCTATCTGGACTTAAGCGCTCCGTTAATGTCCGCAATCATGTCTATCGCAGCCTGCCTTGACGCCTCGGCAAAATTCTTCTCTCCAAATTTAGCGTATTCCTCTTTTGTATACGCCGCAATGATACCTCTTGAACTGTTTACAATCGCGCCAAGACCGTCCTCGTTAAAGAAATGCACCAAATCCTCAGCCTTTCCGCCCTGTGCTCCGTAACCCGGCACAAGAATAAACGACTTAGGCATAACCTTTCTCAGCCTCTTTCCCATTTCAGGATATGTAGCTCCTACAACAGCGCCGACATAGCTGTACTTCTCTCCCATGCACCCGCATGCCCACTCGTTTACTTTCTCTCCTACAAGCTCATAAAGAGGCTTTCCGTCTATAAGCCTGTCCTGAAACTCGCCGCTTGACGGATTAGATGTCTTTACGAGTATAAAAATACCTTTTTTCTCCTCCTCACAAACCTTGAGAAAAGGCTTTATCCCGTCTGAGCCAAGATAAGGATTTACCGTGGCAAAATCCTCGTCAAAGGCGGCAAGCAACTTAGAGCCCACCTGCACCTTGCCGAGATGAGCAACGGCATACGCCTCTGATGTAGAGCCGATATCACCCCTTTTTACATCTCCGATTACCACCATATCCTTCTCATGGCAGTAGTCAACTGTCTTTTTAAACGCAGCCATTCCCGGAAGCCCAAACTGCTCGTACATTGCAATCTGAGGCTTTACAGCCGGAACTATATCATAAATATTGTCAATAATAGCTTTGTTAAACTGCCAAATAGCCTCCGCGGCTCCCTCAAGAGTCTCACCGTACTGCTCAAAAGCAGCATTCTGCAGATGCTTCGGAACAAACTTCATCATAGGGTCAAGTCCCACGACAACCGGAGCCCCCTGCTTTACGATTTTTTCAACAAGCTTATTAATCATTATTAAATTTCCTTTCATATCAGATTATTGTTTGCATTGCAAACCTGAATGCGCCGATTTCATCGGCGCTATTTTCCCTGCTCTCCGGCGGCTTGCTCCGCCATACCAAGTTTGCGCTGCAAACTTGCATGCGCCGATTTTATCGGCGCTATTGGAGCTTCGGCACATCCTTATCCACAATGCACTCGCAGCCCGGTTTATATGAGTAAACCGTCTTGCCCCCGGCAATAGTATAGCGCACTCTGCCCTTGACCTTTTTGCCGTCAAACGGAGTATTCTTCCCTATTGACGCAAACATGCTGCTGTCTATAACATACTCATCTTCCGGGTCTATAATCGTAATATCAGCCGTACGCCCCGGAAGAAGAGTTCCCCTGTCGCTCCTGATAATCTGAGCAGGCGTATAGCTCATTCTCTCCGCCATTTGCAGAGGAGTGAGAAGTCCTGTATTTACAAGCTCAGTAATTGTAAGGCATACCGAAGTCTCAAGCCCTGTAATGCCAAACGGCGCGTCAACAAACGAACGCTCTTTTTCCGTCTTGTGATGCGGCGCGTGGTCTGTCGAAATACAGTCTATAATCCCTCTTGAAAGTCCCTGTCTTAACTCTTCCATATCCTCTTTTTTGCGAAGAGGCGGATTCATCTTAAAATTGGCGTCATCGCTTGTTATGGCATCCTCCGTAAGCGTAAAGTGATGCGGGGTAACCTCGGCAGTAACCTCCAAACCCTCATTTTTTGCCAGCTCTATCATTCTGACGCTGTCCTTTGTAGAACAGTGGCACAGGTGAAGCCTTGCTCCCGTATTTTTCGCAAGGAGAATATCTCTTGCGACAATAATATCCTCAACGGCATTCATTATTCCGAAAAAGCCCATTTCCTTAGCCTTTTCGCCGGCATTCATAACACCTCTTGCCGCAAGATTTTTGTCCTCACAGTGAGCAAATACAGGAATGTCAACCTCAGCTGCAAGCCTCATTGCCTGTCTTGCCACTCTCGCATTCATTACGGATTTTCCGTCTTCACTCACAGCGACAGCTCCGTTTGCCTTTAACCTCTCAAAATCGGTTATATACTCGCCGTCCTGACCCGCAGTGATGGCCGCAATCGGAAGCACATTAATATCCGTAACCTCCTTCGCCTTATCAATTATATAGCGCACCATCTCAACACTGTCCACAGCCGGCTTGGTGTTCGGCATCGCGCATACTGTCGTAAATCCGCCTCTTGCGGCAGCTCTCGCCCCCGTGCGGATAGTCTCTTTATGCTCAAAGCCCGGCTCTCTGAAATGTACATGCAAATCAATAAGTCCAGGCATAACATAGAAGCCCTCCGCTTCTATTACGTTCTCCGCCTCTTCATTGATGCTGTCCTCAACCTTTAAAATCACACCGTCTTCAAAAAGAATGTCCTTTACAGCATCCGTATTGCTTGCAGGGTCCAAAACCCTGCCTCCTTTAATCAATGTTCTCATCTTTTCCTCTCCTTTCTGTCAGACACACCGGAAATATTTAATTTCCATGTAAAATCTGTCCCAGATACTCGGCTTCAAACTTATCCGAGGGAACAGGCTTTCCGAAAAAATATCCCTGTATGTAATTAACACCTATCTCCTTTAACAGCTCATACTGTTCCTGATTTTCTACTCCCTCTACAACAATCTGCGTTCCTATTGTCTTTGACAGGTCAACAATAAGCTTTACAAATGCCTGAGCGTATTCGTCCTCCACTATATCGTCAATAAAAGTTTTATCAACCTTAATAATATTCAGCGGAAGCTGTTTTATATAATTGAGCGAAGAATACCCCGTACCAAAATCATCAAGTGCAATCTTCGGTCCAAGCGCCTTAAGACCGGAAATAATCTTCATTACTCTTTCCATATCATTTATCGCAAACGACTCTGTAATTTCAAGAACTATATTGCGCGGGTTTACGCCTGTTCGGCTGAGTATAAGACCTATATTCTCAACTACATTTTTCTGGAGAAGCTGCACAACCGAAAGATTTACATTCACACGGAAATCCTTATATCCCGCGTCGTTCCATGCTTTACACTGCCTGCAAGACTCCTCCAGAACATAGTCTCCTATGTCTGTAATCAGCCCAAGATACTCGGCAAGAGGAATAAAATCCCCCGGTCCCATAAATCCCAGCGCCTTGCTGTTCCAGCGCACCAGCGCCTCACACGAAACGCATTTTTTCGTAACCGCGTCAACAACCGGCTGATAAAAAACAATAAATTCCTGTATCTGCGAGGCAACTGCCTGACGCATATTATTTTCAATATCCAGACGCTTTACCGAATTATGTTTTTTGCTTTTGTCATAAAAATTATATCTGTTTTTTCCCGACTTCTTAGCGTCATACATGGCCATATCAGCCATTTTTACAATATCGTGCACGTCTTCGCTGTTATCCGGAAACGTCGCAATCCCCATACTCATAGTACAGAAATATTCCGTTCCCATTAAATACCACGGTCTGTTAAACAGCGCAAGAACATTTTTTATAATCTTTTGGAGCGAGGCATACTGTTCCGGCTTAATAATGACAACAAACTCATCTCCGCCCATTCTGTAACAGCGTCCCCGAAGCCCCGGAACACCCTGAAGCCCTGCAGCAATCTGCTGAAGCAGCACATCTCCGTACTGGTGCCCCAGACCGTCATTGATATTTTTAAAATCATCCAGGTCAATAAAAAGAAGCGCTCCCTTCTGACCGCTGCGCAATGCCTCCTTTATGACTTCACGCAAATCCGACTCACACTTCATTCTGTTGTATAAGCCCGTCAAAAAATCATTACTTGCCTGGTATTCTATCTTCTGGCGATTTTTCTTTTTCTGTGTAATATCAACCGCTGTACATACAATTACAGCACTGCCGTCAATCCAAGTAAGATCGGAAAATTTTATTTCAAACCAGATACCGGATTCGGGGTCATAATGAACAACTGTTTTATCTTTCTGTCCGGCGTTTTCTTTCCCTATATACTCGCGCACGCAGCCCTGTATGGTGCGTCTGATTTCATCCGTCTTTTTAGCGGCCTCATTCTCAAAATATATATCTCCGTCAGCCCGCCCAAAGACCATAATACCGGACCCTATACTGTTCAAAATCTCTCTCAGTACCTCGTATGAGGAAAGCAGTGAATTTTTGGCAAGTTTTTTCTGCGCTATACTCTGTATAATCTTTGACACATCACTTATAAACTGACGCTTAGAAGCGTCAAACTTCACTTCGCTGTGAACGTCAAAAACCGCGAAATACATTCTGCACTCATCATTTACAAAAACAGGAGCAACCGCGCTTGTCTGCACGCCGAAAATCTCCATAGCAGTTCGTTCCTCCTGCGTACAGGAGCTTAACGTACAGTACTTCACACTGTCTGCGCCGATTGCAAACTTCCGGGTCGGTATATTATTTGCCTTAAGCGGCACTTCCTCCTCAGCAATATAGCTTATTACAGTACTCACCAGTGTATTGTCTGTACCCACCTGAAATAAAGCGGCATGTGAAGTGCAAAGATAACGCTCTGCCTCAGAAAGTATTTCTTCTATAATCTCTATAAATGTTCCATCGGACTCAAGCATACTGACAATCCTTGTCATAGCCTCGTCCTTCATAATATAATTATCCACGCTCTCCCTCATATACTTTCCTAATAAGAATTTTTCAAAAACCAATCTTCACAATTTTATTTATTATATCTTATTTTAAGAGGTTTGCAAACACCTTGTACAAAATTAAATATAATGTTATTATATCAAAGTATTGCCGAATAAGCATACAGGCATAGTTTTCCAATACTCAAAGCAGGGATAAATGCCGCTATACTATTTTAAGGACGGAGTTATACATGGAATATATAAAATACGAGTCAACACTGAAGGCAAGCGGAGACGAATACAAAAAAATTGTTTTCTGGAATCGTTTCATCAGAAACCCGATTGAGACAATTCTTACGTGGCTGCCTGCTGCCGCAACGATTGTTTTTATCTGCCTCGGGTATCTCAACACATACCTTGCCGTAATATACGCGGCCTGCTGGGCTTATCCCATTTACAT
>CASFUI010000319.1 GCA_949297565.1 uncultured Eubacteriales bacterium | reverse complement strand
CGTACATATGGCACCTCCTAAATCAAATACTCGCCAGTTTTGGAGAAAATAAATAATTATTTTGCTTATATCCTAACTGAGCGGCACACTAGAATATAATATATCAATAGGTTAAACTTGTCAATTATTTTTTAAATTATTTCACAAAAAATCCGCTGCAAAGCTTATCACACATTTCGTCGAAAAGCTGTCTTGCCTCAAAAAGCGTAAGACTGCTGCAAAGCGGCTGGTTGACAAATGCCTCAAAAACAATATTCTTATCCCGCTTTTTGATGCCCTCGTAAAGAATATCAATATTATCGCTGCATCTTCTGACCAGCGACTGCACTGCCGCCGGCAGAGGCTTTGTCATAAGCGGAACGACACGGTCATTGCTGAATAAAGCGTTTGATTCGACAATGCTTCCGTTTGGAAGCCACGGCACCTGCCCTTTATTCGGAAGATTGACATTGCTGATTTTCTGTGTAAGTCCAAGCACCCCGCGCATAAGCTCAACAGCCTCCTCGTCGGACTTCTTAACCTCAATATTCACAGACCTGTCAGCCATATGTACAGATTCCTCAATGCGCTCATTCATCTGCCTTACTCTGAAATCGACCGTCGTTAGCGCAAATTTCCAGAATTCAACCTGCTCCGGATTATCGAGATACCAGCGGTTATTCATAAATTCAGCAAGATGACGGTCTCCTGCCGCTCCCAAAACGCCGTAGCGTCTGTACATATCCATTTTAACACGGTTTGCATATGCAAATGTATCCGTTTTATAAGAATCCGCCGGACCATGCTCATAATGCCCCTCGTCAAAGTGTCTTGAGATAAATTCAGGAAGATAATCAAAAATTTCAATATTCTTATATTTTGCGCCGGAAATCCATGTAAAGTGATTAATTCCCGATACTTCGGTGTAGAGCTCATTTCGCTTTGCGGATATCCCTGTAAATTCTTTTAATACGTCACACAGAAAGTCCTGAGTGTGAAATACCTCATGACAGCAGCCAAACGCCTTTATTTCAGGAAAAACATCATACAGCGTCTTTGTGCAGATGCTCATAGGATTTGTAAAGTTGATAACCCATGCATCAGGACACACGCGTGAAATGGCGTCGGCAAATTCTTCATACAGAGGTACGGTGCGTATTGCCCTGAAAACTCCTCCCGGACCTGCAGTGTCACCGACACTCTGATAAATCCCGTATTTTTCGGGATAATGAACATCAACACGCATGTCGTCAAATGTTCCTGGCAGAATGGAAATCACAACAAAATCAGCGCCCGTCAGACATGTTTCAAGACTATCATAGACAATGTAATTCCATTTGCTCACAGTCTCGGGAGCTTCATTAATTCTGTTTCCTATTTTACGATTTCTTTCAGCGGCAGGCAAATCTATATCATAAAGACCTATTTCACCTGTCAGATCACAGCACAGAGCAAGATCAAACATAAATACTCTTGCCCACTGCTTTGAGCCACCTCCAATATAGGCGATTTTAATATCTCTTTTGTTCATACTAACCTCCATTCTAAAGCGACTTGTCGCGAAGAGG
>CASFUI010000318.1 GCA_949297565.1 uncultured Eubacteriales bacterium | reverse complement strand
TTAATGTCCCTATAAATCTCCTCTCTGTACCGTCCTCAAGAATAATTTTAATATACTTTTTATCACTCTCAAGATACAGTATATCCCTGAACATTAACTTATATATAATTCCACTGCTGGCATACATATAGTTTTGGCTGTCCTCCATATCCAGCGTTATCAAATCATCTATAATTTCTTGTATCTTGGAAAAACCTTTGGACTTATCAATAAAATAATACGGCTGTGTCTCAAAAAGCTCCATTGCATATTTCGTATATTGAGACACATATATAATATACATATTCCTGTCTTTAATTTCTTTTCTAATATGATTTCCCACATTAACTCCGCTGCATCCCGGCAGCTCTATATCAAGAAAAAGAATGTTCACAACTCCTTTTTCAGATAACGCAGCAATACAGTCCTCCCCTGTATTCCACACAATAACACTGACAGATTCTTTTCTTCCCCTAAAACAACTATGTATCTTTTCTTCAATCTCTTTACATATTATCCTATCATCTTCACATATCCCAATCCTGTACCTCATAATTTTCCCCCTCAATCCACTCAATAAGCTCCTCAGTCCTGCATTCCCAGGTATGACTTTCCACGCACTTACGGTATGCGCTGTCGGTTATCGCCTCAATCATATCCCAATCCGCAAGCAGCCGCTTAATCTGCTCCGCCGCCTCTGATACGTTCCAAAGACTGTAAAAGCAAATATCCCTGCCATGCTCAAAATGCTTATTAAGATAGGTACTGCCGTCTGTAACACAGAGCGCGCCGTTTAACATAGAGTTGAATACCCTGTCGTGCGCCCCGCGCTTAAACCACGGCATCACATTCACGGAAATTTTAGAGCGGCTTATCATATCAAGACATATCTGCGACGATACGCTTCCCGCCTTGATAATATTTTCAGGGTGCGCGCACTCAAGCAAATCCCACCCTGCCCCAAACGTATGTACCTCAACTCCGCTGTCGGCAAGCGCTGCGATAACCCTTGACCTGAAATAAAATCTTACCGACAAATCGACAAACATAAGATTTGGCATAATGCTTTTGAGCTCATCATCGTTAAACTCGACTCCCTGCTGCCTCAGACTGTTTTCCGCCGCATCCTCAACCAGCCTGTCGGGGTGCGAGATAAGCTCATCGACAAGTCCTCTGTAAAACTCCTGATATTCCCTGTCAAATGGCTCCAAAAACCTGTCAAAATGCTTTAGCGGCGTATAATTGCCAGTAAAGATAACATCGATATTTCTCTTTTCAACAGGCAGATACCTCTCGCTTAAAATATTTCTTCCGGCGTTAATTTCCGTTCCTCCAAGCGGAAGAAAACCTCCGCGCGGCGCAAGCCTGACTTCGGGAAAAAATCTTTTCATATATCTGACATGATTTTTGTCAATGCAAATCTGATAATATCTCTCAGGTCTTGCAGACAGATATTTGTGATAGTAAAGCGGATGGTCGACAACCATATTAAAGACGGGAATTTCCGTATCGTCCCAGAAATTCCCGCTTTTGTATTCCTCTCCGAACAGTCCGTCCTCCCCGGCAATACCACTGAAATTAAACGTGAACGCCACAAACTGTTTTGCTTTGTTTTTAAAATAAAAATCGCTAAGCAATCGGGCAGAGACGCCGCTCACAACCAAGTCAAACCAGTATACCTCGTATCCGTGCGCCTCAAATGTCTTTGCCATTTCTATGCTGAAAAACTCCTGCGTCTCTACACCACCCTTAAAAAGGATTACAACCTTATCCATTAAAACCTCATTTCTTTGGTTTGCAGACGTCAATCGCCCTGTAAATTTCATCAAGCTGTGACACGTCAAGCTGCTCTGCCTGTCCCGCATCAATCTTTGCAGCGGCCTCAGGATTTATCGGCAGCTTAGCAACCGTATTTATTCCGTACTCTGACGCGATTTCATCTATATGGCTCTTTCCGAATATCTCATGACGCTTTCCGCAGTCCGGACATTCAAAATAAGACATATTTTCAACAATTCCCAGAACCGGAATATCCATCATCTTCGCCATATTTACAGCCTTAGCCACAATCATTGAGACGAGCTCCTGCGGCGATGTCACAACCACAATTCCCGCAATCGGAAATGACTGAAATAATGTAAGCAAAACATCTCCCGTGCCGGGCGGACAGTCTACAAACATACAGTCGACGTCTCCCCACTGAACATTTTCCCAAAACTCTTTTACAGCGCCTGATATTATA
>CASFUI010000317.1 GCA_949297565.1 uncultured Eubacteriales bacterium | reverse complement strand
TTAAGTCTTGAAAACAGAGAGGAGTGCTTTGATTTTTTCGAGGATGTCTGCACAATCAATGAGCTTCTGTCTCTGTCTCAGAGATTTGAGGTGGCAAAAATGCTCAGAGAACATAAAACATATCTTGATATTGCGGAGAAGACAGGCGCCTCAACCGCTACGATAAGCAGGGTAAACAGGTCGCTCAACTACGGAAATGACGGATATGACAAGGTCTTTAAGAGATTAAATATGTTAGACAATGATGATAAGGACTGAAACAGTAAATAATAAAAAAATGCTGCCGTAAGGGTAATACCCCGGAGCGCACAGCGTATGACAATGAATTTATTGCCGCGCTGTATGCTCCGGGGTATTTGAATTTACACGGGCAGCAGGACAAATGCAAATACCTTTATTTGGCTGCTGAGATGTTACTGTTTTTTATTTTCCGTTTTTTTGTTTTCGGTATTTTTTCCGCCTGCACTTTTTCTTGAAGAGTAATCGTCAATTAGTGTCTCAATCATATTTTTCTTCATATAGACGTCAAAGCTTAAGAGCGATACGAGACTGAACAGCTCGAGAAATTCACGCTGTTCGCTATCCTTAACGTAGTCGAAGGATTTGCCGGCAAGCTTTGATTTTTCAAGAATATCTCTCGAAAGACCCGATACCTGAGACTTGCACAGATTATAAACTTCTCTGTATACATCGTCCATATCAGGAGTGCTGTCTGTATTGAAGCATTTTTCAGTAAGAGGGTTAATCAGCTTCTGGATATCGCTTATAGTCAGAATATTTTTCAGATAGTATATAAATGCAAGCACGTAAAGGTGGTCGCGGGAATACTTCTTTTTTACCGGAGCCGGAAGCAGATTGTTTTTAGTGTAATTGTTAATCATGGTTTTAGTGAGAATTTTATCATCCTCATGGCGCTTGCTGTCGCTTAAGTGCTCGTCCATAAAGGTTGTAACCTGGTCCATGTACAGGTTGATGTTAGGAACGTCTCCGGGCTTTATATAATTGAGCTTTGCGAGCTTTTTCAAGACAGAAGTTACAAATTCTGTATTATCGTTAGTCATTTTATCCTCATTTCTGCACACATATGCCTAAAGAATATACAATCTTATATTGTAATGTTTACACCTTATTATATAGTATTAAAAACTATATAGCAAGCCTTTTATTTTTGGCAAATACCGTAACAGTTCAGCCATAAGCTGCGAAGCAGCGGGAAAGCGCCTAAGACGCGGCTTTGCGAATGGCGCGTGCTGAACTGTTATTAAATATGAAATAAGAATGAAAGTTTTTGTTGACAAACTTACAAAATTGTATTAATGTATTATTGTACTAAATGAGTAGTACAATAATACAAATAAACGGAGGTAATAATTTAGTTCCGCAATTATTAAAGTAAGGCGGTGATTGATTGAAATGGAAATTTGATGAGAATACGCCGATTTATCTGCAGATTGTTGAGCAGATAAAGGCACAGATTGCGACAGGACAGTTAAAAGCAGGTGATAAGCTTCCGGCAGTCAGGGAGCTGGCAGTGGAGGCGGGGGTTAATCCCAACACTATGCAGAAGGCGCTGTCACAGCTTGAACGCGAAGGTCTGCTTTATTCTGTAAGGACTTCAGGAAGGTTTGTAGCGGGCTTGGAGGAGCAGTCGGAAAAACTGCAGAACGAGCTGGCTCTACAGTATATGGAAAGTTTTCTTGACAGTATGAACAGTCTGGGCTACACCGCCCAGGAGGCGGTTTCGGTGCTTCGGGAACACGTAAATAAAAATTAAATTAAAACCGGTGGCTCGCGTATAGACAGCGATGCGGAGGTGAGCGCCGGCACACGGACAATTTTTTTAGAGGAGGAGACGGATATGGATTTTTTGGTAGATTGCAGGGGTCTTAAAAAAAGCTATGGCAGGCGGCCTGTACTGCATGATTTCAGTCTGCAGCTTGAGAGAGGAAGGATTATCGGGCTGCTCGGGCCCAACGGGAGCGGAAAGACTACATTTATCAAAATTCTTGCGGGAATTTTGAGCAAAAACAGCGGAGAAATAAAGATAAGCGGAAGACAGATAGGCATAGAAAGCAAAAAAATAGTTTCTTATCTTCCTGAGAGAACATATTTTTCACCAAGTATGAAGGTTAAAGACACAATTAAGTTTTTTGAGGACTTTTACAAAGATTTTAAAAGAGAGCGCGCCGAGCAGATGCTTTTAGGCCTTGACATTTCACTCAACTCCAAGATTAAGGAGCTGTCAAAGGGAACGAGGGAAAAGGTGCAGCTTGTTCTTGTTATGAGCAGGGAGGCAGAGCTTTATCTTCTCGATG
>CASFUI010000316.1 GCA_949297565.1 uncultured Eubacteriales bacterium | reverse complement strand
CTTTTTATCTTAGTACATCAAGAACTATGTCTCAGGTAATGTATTTTAAATTAAATAATACATCAATTAAGCAGCTTTTAACAGGTTTATGCGACGGGTATAATGATTTAATGACTACGGCATTTGAAAAGTTTTACAAGTCAGGCGGTGAAAAAGGCATATTAAGTATTGATGCACAAAAACTTTCGGGAGAATTGAAACAGGTAAATAAAACGTATGATGAAGTTATGGAAGACATGATGAACAACAGATTCAAGAAGTTTTTTAACAGCAGAAATGCTGTTCTTCCGCTGTTTAACGGATATTCGTATGACAGCAAGGGAGGAACAGAATCAACTAAAAAATCAACATCTGAACTAAAGGACGTTATTGATATTGATGACAAGATAGTTTTAAAGGTTGCAAATGCCTTTAACATTCCGGCCGCGCTTCTAAAAGGCGATGTAGCAGATGTTGAAAAGATTACGCAGAATTTTCTCACCTTCTGTATTGACCCTATTTGCGACATGATGCAGGGGGAAATTAACAGAAAACGCAGCGGAAAAGCTGTACTCAATGGAACAGGTGTAAAGATTGACACAACTACAATCTTACATATAGATTTATTCTCTATTGCTGAAAAAATAGATAAGCTGATTTCAAGCGGAATGTACTGCATTGATGAAATTCGTGTAAGATGTGGGGATGAGCCGCTTAATACAGATTTCAGCAAGAGACATGTATTAACAAAGAATTATGAAATTATGGAAGGAGGAGAAGAGAATAGTGCATAGAGTTAAGATGAAGTATAGATTTTTGCAGGAGGAAAAGAAACCGACAAAGATTTATGTCTATGATGATATAACGGCGCAAGGAGATTTTAATTGGGAAATGTGGCAGTATGATGAGTCAGACACTTCTGCCAGTCACTTCGCAAAGCTGCTTAGTGAAATCCCGGATGGAACAGATATAGAACTTCATATAAATTCATATGGCGGAGAGGTCAAGGAAGGGGTTGCAATATATAATCTTCTCAAACAGAAGCAATGTAATAAAGTATGTTATATTGATTGTTTTGCTTACTCAGTAGCATATGTAATTGCAATGTCGTGTGATAAAATCGTTATGGGGCTAGGCTCAAGCATTCTCATACATGACATGTGGACAGTTGCTTCGGGCAATGCGCAAGAGTTAAGAAAGCAGGCTGACGATTTAGATGTGTTGATGGAGTCAAACAGGAAGATTTTCCTTACACGGTGCAGTCTGACAGAGCAACAGCTTATTGAAATGATGAGTAATGAGACGATTTTGACGCCAGAGAAATGCCTTGAATATGGCTTCTGCGACGAAATAAACGGCGATGCAGCAGTTCAGCAGATGCAGATTAATCAGTCAAATGAAAAATTGCTTTTAAAAATGAGAAAAGAATTGCGCAGTCAGCAGACACTTTCACAGTATTTAAAACAATATGTTGAGTCTGCACATAATACACCGCCCCAAAATGAATTTGACGTTAGCACAAAAGGAAAAAACATAACAGAACATACGGAAAATAAAGCGCTGCACATGATGGGCGCTTTTTTTGATGCCTTTACATCTGTAAAAATAAAAAAACAGGAGGATTAATAAATGTTAAACAGAGATTTATTACAGGAGAAAAACAAAGAACTTATGCAAAAACTTTCACAGGCATTAAAGGAAGATGATTCGGATAAAATGGCTGAATATCTCCAGCAGTTCAGTGAAGGAGTACAGGAATGTATATTACAGGAATATGACGACTTAAGAGGCAATAACGATATTGCTATATTGGCACAGCGCGGCGTCAGACAGCTTACTTCAGAGGAAAAAGAATTCTATGAGAAGTGGGCGGAAGCCGGAAAGAGCAGTAACCCTAAACAGGCGCTTACTGATATTGACAAGGCAATGCCTCAGACTGTTATTGATGCGGTTATTGACGATATGCAGGGAGCTCACCCGTTGCTTAATCAAATTGATTTCATTAACTGCCAGGGCGCCATTAAAATGATTGTGAATGCTGACAATATAGACCTTGCAACATGGTCGGCATTGAGTTCGGCTATTGCAACTGAGCTTGCGGGACAGATTAAAGAAGTTGACATGACGCTTGCTAAACTGTCGGCGTTTATTCCGGTTTCTAAAGATATGCTTACTTTAGGACCGATATGGCTTGATAATTACGTGAGAATTATTTTATCAGAAGCGACAGCGGGAGGACTTGAGAAGGGAATTCTGAAAGGAACAGGAAAAAGTCAGCCGATAGGCATGTGTAAGGATTTGAATGGGTCGGTAACATTAGGGGAATATGCTGATAAGACAAAAACTAAGCTTAAGTCTCTTGATGCAACTGAATACTGTGCTGCCATTGCCCCGCTTGCGAAAAAGCCGAATGGTGATTATCGCGTTGTTCCGGAAGTGGCATTAATTGTAAATCCAGTAGATTATATCGCAAAAATAACTCCGGCATCAACAGTAAGAGATTTGTCAGGAAATTATAAAAACAATGTATTTCCATATCCGACAGTTCCGATACAGTCCGCAGCACTTGATGAGGGCGAAGCAATACTGGGCATACCAAAAAAATACTTCATGGGAATTGGTGCGGGAGAGAGCGGACGTATTGAGTTTTCAGACGAATATCAGTTCCTTGAGGATAACAGAGTATATCTCACAAAAATGTATGCAATGGGCATGCCAAAGGATAACAATGCCTTCATCTATCTTGATATTACAGAACTCAAAGCGCTTGATTTGCGGGTTGAAGTTACAAATACAGAGGAAAACCCGGTAAATACTAAGCAGAAAGCAAGTGAATAAAAAGAGGACAATGTATGAATATATCAGTCAGCAGCGAACTGCTTTCAGAGGTGAAAAATTTTCTTGATATTACATGGGACGATGATGCCGGAGATGAGAAACTCTCCGGCATCATATTAAGAGGTATGCTGCGAATTAATGAGATATGTGGCACAGAGTTTGATTTTAGCGAAAATGGAAACGCTTTAGCCAAAGATTTGTTACTAAATTATGTAATATACGCGAGGTCAAACGCTCTTGACGAGTTTATGAAAAATTATCAGGCTGAGTTTAATTACTTGCAGCTTACCCAGGAGGCTTTAAATTATGTTAAATCTTAAACAAGCTAACAGGGAACTGTTTAATGACGGAGTATGCATATTATGCAGGACGGATAAAAGAAAAATAGTAGCAAATGTGGCACGGCTTCGTTTTGGCATTCGAACTGTAGGAGTAACGAGATTTTATCAGGCGAAGATTGCTGACAGTGGGATTGATAAATTAATTAGCGTTCCTTTTAATTCGTTTATTAGTTCAAAACATATTGTTTTAATAAATGATGAACAGTATAACATAAAGCAGGTACAGGAAAAGTATGACACTGTTCCTCCTTCGATGTATATAACATTACAAAAAACAATTCCAGCATATGAGGATGAACGTAAATGAAAATTGAAATAGGAGAATTATCAGAAGCTATAATCAGCACTTTAATTGAATACGGAAACGATGTTGCTGAAGAAATGAAATCAGATGTTGATGATATTGCAAAACAGACGGTTAAAAAAGTAAAAGAAAAAGCACCTGTGCGCCAGTCAAAAAGTGAACGTCATTATAAATCATCTAAAAAATACTATGCCCCCGGGTCATATAAAAAAAGCTGGGCAAACAGTATTGACGAGGAAACATCAGTTAGGAAAAGTCGAACAGTATATTCAAAAGGGCATTCTTCACTGACACATCTGCTTGAAAAGCCACACAAAATTATTATGCACGGCAAGAATACGGGAAAATATACACAAGCTCGCCAACATATTGCTCCGGCAGAAGAGTGGGCCATTCAAAAACTTGAGGAAAGAACTATAAAGAGGTTGGAACATGGAGTATAACGAAATAAAAAATATGCTTGAGGAAACAAAGCTCCCCGTAGCTTACTGGTTGTTTGACGAGGAAAATCCTCCGACGGCGCCGTATATTATTTTTTCTCTTCCGGATAGCAGCAATTTCGCTGCAGATGGAGGCGTGTATCATAAGGCGAACAGATTAGTAATCGAACTGTTTACACCGGGAAAATCACCTGAGCTTGAAGAGCTTCTTGAGAATAAGCTTGATGAAAACGGGCTTGTCTATAGCCGCAAGGAATATTACATAGAAGACGAAAAACTTTTTCAGGAAGTTTACGAATTGGAGGTTTAAAAATTATGAGAGAAGAAAATAAGGTACAATTTAATTTAAAGAATGTTCATTATGCGGTGCTGACAATAAGTGACGGCGCAGCAAGTTGGGGGACGCCGGTCAAAATACCCGGAGCAGTAACACTGACTCTTGACCCAAACGGAGATGTGACGCCTTTTTATGCTGACGGTATAGTATATTATACATCTATTGCCAATAACGGATATTCCGGTGATTTGGAAATGGCAAGATTTCCTGACCAGATGTTAAAAGACGTTTGGAAATATGAGGCAAATGAGGATAATGTCATTATTGAAAATGCAAATAATGAGCCCGCTTCATTTGCATTGTTATATCAGATAGACGGCGATACGGATAATCAGCTGTATTGCCTTTATAACTGTACCGGGACAAGACCACCTATCGGCTCAACAACAAAAACGGAATCTAAAGAGCCACAAACACAAAGTTCGTCAATTACGGCAACTCCTCTTGATATCGTGGAAAATCCTAAAAACCTGATGTTCAGTGAAATTGAAGCACCCTCTTTGCCGAGAATAATCCAGGATGTAGACGGGGCAATCATTAACGGGAATTATG
>CASFUI010000315.1 GCA_949297565.1 uncultured Eubacteriales bacterium | reverse complement strand
TGATTGCCGCGCACATATAATACAGGCGCCTTAGTAAACGAGGCAAGAAATGAAAGATACTGAGGCTTTAAATCCCCGCATGACAATATCAAATCAATACCGTCAAGCTTATCCCTTTCAAAATAATCCCATAAATATTTTGATTCCACATCCGATAACACAAGTATTCTCATCTTTTTTCAATCCCAAAAACATTTAATTTCAGCCGTCCGGAAAAATAATCTTTACTGGGATTTATTCCCGTAATTTTTATATTTAATCCGTATTGCTCGATTTTATTCCCTGGCTGAGTATTATAGCCCTTGCACTGTCATCCAATTCGTCAGCCGCCGGAATATAACCGACGACATTGTCAAGCAGCCAATCCATTGTAATTATATCCTCCGGGCTCATAACATGCCCTGCTTTATTCTGAAGATGACGGTTCTGGTCATAGAGCTCATCGGAAAACGGCTCAAATTCGCCGCTGCATATATCCTTTTTAAACAGCTCCACAAGCCGTCTCGTCTCCACCGGAATTTTATTTGAACATATAAGCTCAATCACTCCGGCGGACATTCCCCACCAGTAATTAAGCGCCTTTACATTGTCAGTATCCTCATCCCGCTTCCACGAGCCGCTGAGAATACTCTGTATAAGCTTCTCATAGAAAACGCCCCAGTGCCATACAGGCATAGCTATGTGCTGTCTGTTGCCCACTCCCTCGTTGTTATACAGTCCGAAACGCCTTGAGCCGCACTTAGGAGTAATCATATCCTGATCCGATATATATCTTATGTCATCTCTCTTAAATTCAGCCTCAATATCCGCATTTTTAAGAGACGACCATTTAAGAAAAATTCTTGCTCTCGGATTGACAAACTTTGCTCCAAGCGCAAACGCATTGATATTGGCTACCGTTCCGTAAACAGGATACTGAGCAACATATCCTATCTTATTCTGTGTAGAGAGCGCGCCAGCCAGAACTCCGGTAAGAAACTTAGCCTCATACATTCTCGCGTAATATGTTCTTATATACTTATGCGAGGTATTAAGCGAACAGTTAAGAATCTTTACTTCCGGATGCGCTATAGCCATCTTTACGCTCGCGATAATCATTGCGGGAGACGTGACAAATATAAGGTCCGCCTTATTGTTTATCATCATCTCTATCGCCTTCTCATCGTCCAAATCAGGCTTGACGTTAGTTATGCTCATAGTCTCAATCTGATCGCCGAAAGTATCATCAATATACTGACGACCGAGCTCGTGAGCATAGCACCACTCCGAATTCTGCGGAGTATTTTCATAGATAAAGCCGACTTTTAATTTTTTAGTGCCCGGCTTAGGAAGCAGATAACTTAAAATATTCTTTTTCGGCTCATTTACAGTAGGGTCCATTTTCAAATCAACGGCGCTGTCCTCAGACAGCAGTTCAAATTCCGCCCATGACTTCGCCACATTCTTTGCCATCTCCGACGGAGTCATTTTCTTAACCGAAGCATACCCGAAGATATGAATAAACCTTAAAAACGCGTCGCCGACCGGATAATCAAAGCGGTCTCCTCCTCTTGAATCGAAGGCGTTCTTAAATGAGAGAAAACAAGAAACAAAATCCTTTTTCGCGTCATCATCCATCTTTTTGTCCGGCTCTATTCCTACAAGCTTCATAAGCGACGGAAAACTACCTGCCTTGCTGAAATATATATCATTGAGTCTCGTGCATTTATAAAACTCCATGAATTCATAGTAAATCTTTACCTCAGGGTTGTCGGATTTCTTAGGCACCTTGCGGATAACCTCCGCATTTACCGTTACCGCGTTAAAATACTTGAGAACGCTCGCACGCTTGTTGCCCTCAAGCACATAAAATTTATTCATGTACTCATAGACCTTTATAGGGTCTCTGATACCCTCATTCACCTGACTATCGCTTAAGCTCGCCCATTTTGCAGAAAACTCTGTGCCCCAGTCAAGCAGCGGCATAAAATTTCCCGCAAAAGCATTAGTCCTTGAAGCGTTGCAGGTACCAACCACCAGTCTCAACGGAATCTGATCCACAGATAAGTTGACCTCCGAATCAATATCATCATCAGAGACAAGATTCTCAAGTACGGGAAGATACGGGTATGCTCCCCTGTTTACACAAGCGTTGTACTCTCTCTTACCCATTTTCAATGCTGCCATATAATCCTGAACTGACATAATAATCCTTTCCGATAAGCCTTCCAAACAGGCTTTATCTTTCCTTTCTTAATTATCCTGCTGTCTGTATCCAGCATCCTCCTAGCTGCATTTATATTACCTGTTTATTATAACAGACCAGCTCTGTTTAGCCAACCAGATTTTTTGCTTTACAATTCGCCTCAAATATGCAAATATATTGGCGAATATACTGTATAAGGAGGTAAAGCTTTCATGATGCAGCTCCCGAAAGACCCAGTTATGCTTCTATCGTTCACAAATATGCAGCTTCGCGATTACTATCCGACTTTCTCCGAATTCTGCAAGGCTTTTATGGTTGATGAAAAAACAGTGACTGAGATTTTAGACAGCATAGATTATAAATATGACAGCCGTACCAATCAGTTCATCTGATTAATACGGCTGTCATGGTCTTTATCTTTTATTTTTAATTTCTCAGCTCTTCCTTGCTTCTGGCTTCCAGCTTTCCTCCCGCAACATCTATCAGTATAGTTCCGGTGCTTATATTTCCTTCCAGAATAAGCTTTGCCGCCAGAGTCTCAACAGTCTTCTGAATGTAACGCTTGAGCGGTCTTGCACCGTAGGTCGGGTCAAAGCCGTGCGAAACGACAAATTCCTTAGCCTCGTCAGTAAGCTCTACCCTTAGCTCCTTATCGGCAAGACGTCTGTTTACATCATCGATAAGCAGATTTACAATATTGCCTATATTTTCTCTTGTGAGAGGCTTAAACATAATAATCTCATCAAGACGGTTTAAAAATTCAGGTCTGAAATGTGCCCTCAAATCCTGCATTACAAGATTTTCAGCTTCCGGCTTAATCGTACCGTTCTCGTCTATTCCGTCGAGCAGATAGGTTGAGCCGATGTTGCTTGTCATGATGATAATAGTATTTTTAAAATCTACTGTTCTGCCCTGAGAATCCGTGATACGACCGTCATCAAGCACCTGTAAAAGCACGTTAAACACGTCCGGGTGAGCCTTCTCAACCTCATCGAACAGCACGACAGAATACGGCTTTCTGCGGA
>CASFUI010000314.1 GCA_949297565.1 uncultured Eubacteriales bacterium | reverse complement strand
GTTTGTACATTGCTATGACCAGCTTGATTTGCAACCTCGTGGATCTTATAGTCTCCGGTATCGAGCGCATGGCTACAGAAATAGTGACGCAGCATCTTGGGTGTGATAATATCAGAATACTGGTTAAAGATCTGATTGATACGGGATGCTGCCATCTTCTCGGACTGGCGGCTCACAAACAAATACGGACTGTCTGAGTTTCTCACCTTCAGGTACTCACGGATTGCATGTACGGTTTTATCGTTCAAATAAACTGTCCTTTGTTTATCTCCTTTACCGACAACGTAGATTTCTTTTGCGATTAGATTTATCTGGTCAAGTCGAAGATTAACACACTCCGATCTACGAATGCCGGTATAAGTATAGAGAGTCACAATGGCGAAGTCTCGCTTATTACCACCCTCAAGCAGACGTTGCCTGAATGCTTCTACATCCTTCTGCTCGACAGTACAGGGATTGGCATACTGGGTTTGAATTTTCATAAAATCATTCTTTACGATCGCCAGTTCTGTCTGACGACCGGAGAAGATCAGGAACTCATTAAAACTTCTCAAGGAAGACAAATGGTTATTTACAGACTTGGGACTGTATCGCTTAATTGTCTTCATGTATGAAATGTAATCAAGCACATTCGCACGGTACAACTGCTGCGGTTCACTTCCGAAGCTATCCAGGCACCATTTGAAGTAAAGCTTAACCTTGTCACAATAATTTAGTGCCGTGTTCTCAGACTTACCTATACCGAGCAAATACTGTTTGAATTCATTTAACATCGAATTCACCTCCTACCCTTATTACACGAGACAAGGGGCAGGGATACAACAAAAAGATTATGTTTAACTCGGTTTGGCAGAAAAACATTTTGATTATGTTTAACTCAGATAAGTATTTCAATCGTGTGCATTTTGTGGGTTAAACATAATTATTCTTATGTTTAACTTATTTGTATCGCACTTTCCAGAGCAAAGAAGGGTTAATAAGCATCAAAAAATAGTCGAATTAATTTTGTCCCAAATTTTATGTTATTTTTGGGACATTTGATTTTTGCATAAAAAAGAGTGCTTTGGAAACAATATAAATAACTATTGCAAAACTGTCCCAAATATGATATAATATTTGGGACACAGGAGGTGTGACTATGAGTTCGTTCTATTCTGATATGATATATGAAAAAATTGTAGAGGCAGGAAATGAGGCTGTTTTTATTGCAACCGACTTTCTTGATATAGCCGATTACGAGACTGCGCGTAAAGCTCTTAACCGTCTTGATAGTTATGGAAAAATAAAAAAGATATGCCGTGGTGTCTATTACAATCCCAAATTTAGTGAGCTCCTCGGCGAATATGAAGCACCTTCTCCTCATAATGTCGCTCTTGCCTTGGCTCGTAAATTTAATTGGAATATTGCTCCTTCAGGAAATACGGCATTAAACCAGTTAGGGCTTTCAACACAGGTAACAGCACACTGGACATACATTAGCGATGGACCATACAATAAATTTACAATCGGAAACATCGAGATTGATTTTAAGCACAGAAGTAACAAAGAAATCTCCGGTATGTCCTATAAAACAGCGCTCGTTATTCAGGCCCTCAAAGCGCTGGGGAAAGACAATATAGACGAAAGCGTCATTACTAAACTCAAAAAACAGTTATCCTCAGAAGAAAAGGATAATCTCATAAAAGAGGCCAGACAAACAACCGCTTGGGTTTATTCTGTAATCCGAAAAATTTGTGAGGCGAAGTAAATGTATTCAATAGCGAGATTACCTGAAGATGAGCGCAGAATTCTTTTTAG
>CASFUI010000313.1 GCA_949297565.1 uncultured Eubacteriales bacterium | reverse complement strand
ATACAATGACAACATCACCCTCGTTGACATAGCCTGCGTTCTCGGCAGTCTCTATAGCATGGTCGATAATCTTGTCCGTAGATGTCTCAACAGCCGTCTTTAATGGTCTTACTCCCCAATAAATCTGCATTTTTCTCAAAACCGCGTCATACGGTGAACATCCGATAATTTCTGTATTAGGCTTAAGCTTTGACGCAAGTCTCGCTGTGAAGCCTGAAATTGTAGGGCATACAATAGCCTTCGCGTCAAGATTGTCAGCTGTCTGAACAGCTGCATTTGTGACGGCGCTTGACACGCCTCTCTTTGTGTGCAGCTTTGCGTAGTCGTGATAACTCTTTGGCAGATCCTTCTCTGTAGTCTCCGCAATCTTAACCATCATTTTTAATGCCTCAAGAGGATATTTTCCGTTAGCCGTCTCACCTGAGAGCATTACAACATCTGTACCGTCATAAATAGCATTCGCAACATCAGTAACCTCAGCTCTTGTCGGACGAGGATTTCTTATCATTGAATCAAGCATCTGTGTCGCTGTGATAACAGTCTTATAATTTGCGTTACACTTTTTGATAATCTCTTTCTGAATGTGAGGAACCTGTTCAGCAGGAATCTCTACACCCATATCGCCTCTGGCAACCATGATACCATCCGCAACACGGATAATCTCATCAAGATTTTTAATTCCCTCTGCATTCTCAATCTTTGCTATAACAGGAATGTCTGCATTATGCGACCACAACAACTCCTTGATTTCCTGAATACATGCAGCATTTCTGACAAAAGACGCAGCAATAAAATCAAAGCCCTTTTCAATACCGAAGATAATATCTTCTTTATCCTTTTCTGTAATGCCCGGAAGACGAATGCTGACATTAGGCACATTGACACCCTTTCTCGAGCCGAGTTCCCCTCCGTTGATAACAGTACACTCAATATCTGTGTCGTTTACTACATCATCAACACAAAGCTCAATAAGACCGTCGTCAATCAAAATTCTGTTTCCCTTTGCAATATCCTGAGGCAGACCATCATATGTAATTCTGCCGATTGTTTCATCTCCAAGAATATCTCTGGTTGTAAGAGTAAACTTCTGATTTTCCTTTAAAAATACTTTCTTTCCGTCCTTGAGGTCACCAGTTCTTATTTCCGGTCCTTTTGTATCCAACAGTGTTGCAATCGGAATATTAAGCTCTGTCCTGACACTCTCTACAAGCGCAAAACGTCCTGCCTGCTCCTCGTGATCCCCGTGTGAAAAATTAAATCTGGCAACATCCATCCCTGCGAGCGCAAGCTGTTTAATTAACTCCCTGTCGTTGGTATTCGGACCCATAGTGCAAATAATTTTAGTTTTTTTCATTGTGACCTCCAAAATAATAATAGTTCTATTAAATTTTTATAAATTCTTAACACAAGTACAGATTATCTCATAAAAACGCACTAATATCAACAAAAAAATGCACTTTATCTCTGTACTTTCGTCTTCATTGTTATATGAACAATTACATGAATACTATCATATTTATGTTATATTTTCAATTATTTTTCGTCTTCCCGTCGACAACATGTATATGTGTATACAGATGATCCTGACAGTACTCAAGATTTCCCGCGCATTTTGTACAAAATCTGAAGACAAGGCTGTCGTCATCAAGCTCTGTCCTCCCGCACACCGCGCACCTGTGCTTAGCGCCTCTCGGATTAATATAAGGCCTGTTTGCGCTCTCCCATGTGCTCTTCTCGCTGTTCGCATTGTAAAATCTCTCGTTAAAGCTCTGACTGCTGTTTCTGCGGCTCGCCCTCTGAGCATTTTCAGCCGCTCTCCTGTAATTCTTCTGAGTTCTTGTTTTCCTGACCGGCTTTTTTGTCGCAAAAAAGAAAATAATAAAATTAAGCATAGATACGAGTGCACATGTTGCCATAACATAACAGGTGTATGAATTTCCCGCAAGAAGCCCGGCGTTATAAAGCCCCCGCCATATAACTTTTGGCATTACAGGCGTCAGATAACCGCCGATAATCGTTATCGCAAAAATAATTCCGTCAAGCCACCCGAGCCATTTCATTTTAATCGGAAGCACAAAGAACAGCAAAACCTCAGTATCAGCCTGTTCTACCGCAAACGCCATAAACAGCGCAAGATTAATATAATATGTTGACATATTAAACGACCAGCCGAATATGAAATAAATCAAAAACGCAGCAATAATATGAAGTATAACCCCGCTGAAATAATAGACATTAAACTTAAATGAGCCCCATATTCTTTCAAGCACCGAACCTATAATATAGTAAAAATACAGGGTAAACACCATAAAAATAATACTGCTTGACGGCGGCTGCAAAATAAAGGTGACAACCCGCCATATCTGCCCATGCAGCACCATCTCTACATCAAGGCTCAGGTAATAGGTATATACCTCGGGTGCAAAAAGTTCAATCACAAAGCCTATAAGATAAACTCCAATAATATAGTACATCAGATTCGAAATAGCAAACCTTCCGAATCGCCGTTCTAACCTGTCAAACAATTTCATACGATAAACAAGCCCCTTTCACGTTAATTAGAACATACTAAATCAAGTATAAATAGCAAGGCAATTTTTGTCAACGCAAGTAAAATCTAAGATTATAAAAAAAATATGAAATATAGCTTATTTCCTTATTAAATACATTCTACTGAGTTGAATTTTAAATTTTTTCATAATATAATTAAACGGATTGCATTTTTCGACATTTTTCGCATCTGCGTTTTTTGCCGAAAAATCCGCTGTTAATTTTAAATAAGGAGGCAGGCACTTTCGCCTAATACTATTATGAATACATACAAATTAGGAATCGATATAGGCTCTACTACTGTTAAGATTGCCATTAT
>CASFUI010000312.1 GCA_949297565.1 uncultured Eubacteriales bacterium | reverse complement strand
TTAAAAAGACGCTTATGAAGACAAGAGACGCCGTTGCTCTTTTTAAAAAACACGGAATGGAAGATAAGACACAGCTTTTTACATACAGAAGGGGCTCCTATGTAAATGTATACAGTCTTGACGGTTACGAGGATTACTATTACGGATATATGGCTCCGTCAACCGGTATATTAAAGACATTTGACCTGTTTGCTTATGACGAGGGTTTTGTACTTCAGCTTCCGGTAAAAGAGAAGCCGGACGAGGTGCCGCCGTTCAATCCGCCGGCAAAGCTGTTCAATGTACTCAAGGAATCTTCTGAATGGGCAGATATGCTTAATCTTCATACGGTGGGGGCATTGAACGAACATATTACGGAAGGCGATATGGGCTCGTTAATGCTTGTCTGTGAGGCCTTGCAGGAACAGAAAATATATGAAATTGTCAAGATGATACAAAATCGTCCTGAAGCAAAATTTATAATGATAGCAGGACCTTCATCATCAGGAAAAACCACGTTTTCGCACAGATTGTCAATCCAGCTTATGGCAAACGGATATAAACCTCATCCGATTGCTGTTGACAATTATTTTGTTGAACGCGAGAATACGCCGTTAGACGAGAACGGAAATTATAATTTTGAAGATATTCATGCTATTGACATTGAACTTTTTAACAGGCATATGAATTCTCTTCTCGCGGGAGAGCGGGTCGATATGCCGGTGTTTAACTTCAAGCTCGGGAAAAAGGAATACGGCGGCAATTCACTTCAGCTTGGCGCTGACGATATCCTTGTCATTGAGGGAATTCACTGCCTTAACGATGAGCTGTCCTATGCTTTGCCGATTGAGAGTAAATTTAAAATATATATAAGCGCGCTCACACAGATGAATATTGATGAGCATAACCGTGTTTCTACAACCGACGGAAGACTTGTGAGAAGATTGGTGCGTGACCACAGGACAAGAGGAGCATCGGCAAAGAAAACTCTGTCAATGTGGGAGTCTGTAAGAAGGGGAGAGGAGAAAAATATATTCCCATTCCAGGAGCAGGCTGATGTTATGTTTAATTCCTCTCTTGCATATGAGCTTGCAGTTCTTAAACCATATGTTGAGCCGCTTTTGTTCTCGATAAAGGAGGATGAGCCTGAATATCAGGAGGCAAAGCGTCTTCTCAAATTTATGGAATATTTTCTTCCTTGCGGAACAGAATATATTCCTATTAACTCTATTATGAGAGAATTTGTAGGGGGCGGATGCTTCCGCGTCTGAAACAAAGAACTGCCGTCTTGCGCACGTGTAATAAACGGGCAGACGGCAGTTCTTATGATAATTAAGTTATGTAATAAGGATTTCCTAAAAATATTTCCTTAAAAAGAATTTCTGTAGCTTCCGGCATCGGTGAAAAGCTTTTCGATAAATTGGCGCATATCATCGGCATTGTTTTTACCGTCGGCGATATGTTTTTTTATATCCTGCATTTCAATGATATATTTGTCGAGTATATCGCATATGGCGTCGCGGTTTGCGTCACATATCTGTGTCCACATCTCAGGAGACGAGGCGGCGATACGAGTTGTGTCGCGAAAGCCTCCTGCCGCCAGCAGATGCATGTGACCTTCGGCGTCATCATATTTCTGCACGGTGCGTGTGAGAGCAGCGGCGACCAGGTGAGGGACATGGCTGATTCCTGCCACGGTATAGTCGTGCAGTCTGTAATCCATTACAACCGGAACGGCTCCCATATCTTCAACAAGTGAGGCATACGCTGAAAGCTGCTCTTTTGAAGTTTTCTCAGTCGGTGTGATTACATACTTTGCATTTTTTAAAAGCTCGGCGTTGGAATTGGCGTATCCTGAAAGCTCAGAGCCGGTCATGGGATGTCCTCCTATGAACATATTATCCATTTCAAGCTCTGAAACAGCTCTGTGGATATTTCCCTTTACGCTTCCCACGTCAGTTATAATACATCCCGGTTTGGCGAGCAACTTTAACTGTGCAAGATATTTTGTTATAGTTACTACGGGAGTGCACAAAAATATATAATCACAGTCCGAAAAACTGTCGTCCGGCTGTGTGCGTGCGTTGTCTATAATCCCGTCGGTCACGGCGGCGCAAAGAGGCGCCTGGCTGCGGCTTGCCACAGTAATTATATATTCAGGATGAGCCTTTTTAATTGCTTTGGCTATGGAGCCGCCTATAAGTCCGAAGCCTATAAAACCTATATTTAAAATTCTGTTTTCAGTCATAAAAATCCTCGTTTCTGAGCGACTTGTCGCGAAGAGGCGATGAGAAATCCGCGCAGGCGGTTTCTCATCTGCCATTAGTGCTATTTGCTTTCGCTCAGAAACAAATAGCCAGCCATGCTTTGCATGCTTGTGAAACAATCAGCGCCTCAGCGTGATTTTTCACACTTATCTCCGTAAATTAATGTATAAAACAAAATCTGCAAATATAGACAGATTTTGAATAAAAATGCTTAGCAGAATCGCATAGGCACGGAAAGGTGATTATTCTTACAAATCCGCACCTCGCGGAAGAATTCGCTTGTGAACTCTTTGTTCTTAAATAAAATTATATATACTTTAATACTTTAAAGCGAAAAATAAAAGGGCTTTGTGAAATGTATTAAAAAAAATACAATGTAAAAGAGTGCGCTGCAAGAAATCCTATTTTCTTGACAAATAGCGCGGTTATGCTAAAATATCCTCTAAGTGTGGATTTATTACCGCGAGCAACGAGCCGGACAGAAGCACCTGTGCCGATATTCGGCGGCTGCCGCGAGGGTCGGATATTCCGCTGTTTTCCAGCGCTGCAAGTCTGACGCTATGTTGCTTGCAGAGGGATATTTGATTGTAATTCATCAGTATTTTATTATTTTATCTAATATTTTATTGAATTGAGGAGCTTAAGGCTGACGGCAAAGACGCCGCTTGAATTATTTCAGCCTGCTGGTTTTGTGCTGCGCAAAAGCCAGAGTCGGACCGAATGTTTTTGTATAAGCATAATGAGGTGACTGCTTCTAAAATACAAGCCGCAGCGTGGAGGCTAGACATGGCAGCAGCTTATAATCACAAAGTTGTCGAAAAAAAATGGCGCGGAAACTGGGAAGCGCACCCTATCAATGTAAATGACGGCAAAAAGCCGAAATACTACTGTCTTGATATGTTCCCGTATCCTTCAGGAAGCGGACTGCATGTAGGACACTGGAGAGGTTATGTAATCAGTGATGTGTGGAGCAGATATAAGATTATGCATGGCTATTACGTAATTCATCCTATGGGCTGGGATGCGTTCGGACTTCCGGCGGAAAATTATGCTATAAAGAACGGAGTACATCCAAGAATTTCAACGGCTAACAATGTTGCCAACATAAAGAGACAGATTCAGGACATAGCGGCGGTTTATGACTGGGATATGGAAGTAAATACGACAGACCCTGAATTCTATAAATGGACACAGTGGATTTTTGTTAAAATGTTCAAGGCGGGTCTTGCCTATGAAAAGGAGATGCCTATCAACTGGTGTCCGTCCTGCAAGACTGGTCTTGCAAATGAGGAAGTCGTAAACGGCTGCTGTGAGCGCTGTCATTCAGTGGTGACAAAGAAAAAACTGAAGCAGTGGATGTTGAAAATTACAGCCTATGCCGACCGTCTGCTTGAAGACCTTGGTAAGCTTGATTGGCCTGAGAAGGTTAAAAAGATGCAGAGCGACTGGATAGGAAGGTCGTACGGCGCAGAGGTGGACTTTAAGGTTGAGGGAAGAGATGAGAGCATAACAGTTTACACTACAAGACCTGACACCCTGCACGGTGCAACTTTTATGGTGCTTGCTCCTGAGCACAGTCTTGCGAAGAGTCTTGCGACAGACGAGACAAGAAAGGATGTTGAAGATTATATTTTCAGGGCTTCAACGCGTTCAAATATCGACCGTATGCAGGATAAAGAAAAGACAGGTGTATTTACGGGTTCATATGCAATAAATCCGCTTAACGGAAAGAAAGTGCCTATCTGGCTTTCCGACTATGTGCTTGCTGATTACGGTACAGGCGCCATTATGTGCGTTCCTGCCCATGACGACAGGGACTTTGAGTTCGCTAAGAAGTTTGACCTGCCGATTATTCAGGTTATAGCTAAGGACGGCAAGGAAATCGAAAATATGACAGAGGCTTATACGGAGGCTTCAGGAACTATGATTAACTCCGGCGAGTGGAACGGTATGGAATCGTCAGTGCTTAAAAAAGAGGCTCCGGAGATGATTGAGAAGCTTGGCTTTGGAAAGAAAAAGGTAAATTATAAGCTTCGTGACTGGGTATTCTCAAGACAGAGATATTGGGGAGAGCCAATTCCTATAGTTCACTGCCCTGACTGCGGATGTGTTCCTGTTCCGGAGGACCAGCTCCCTGTTCTTCTTCCTGAGGTTGAAAAATACGAGCCTACCGGTACGGGTGAATCGCCTCTTGCGGCTATTGACGAGTGGGTGAATACGACATGTCCATGCTGCGGTAAGCCTGCAAAGAGAGAGACAAATACCATGCCTCAGTGGGCAGGCTCTTCATGGTATTTCCTGAGATATGTTGACAATAAAAATAAAGAAGAGCTTGTAAGCAGAGAGAAGGCCGATAAATACCTTCCTGTAGATATGTACATCGGAGGAGTTGAGCATGCGGTCCTTCATCTTCTGTATTCGAGATTTTATACAAAATTCCTGCACGACATCGGGGTTGTGGATTTTGACGAGCCTTTTACAAAGCTGTTTAATCAGGGTATGATTACCGGAAAGAACGGAATAAAGATGAGCAAGTCAATGGGAAATGTAGTGTCGCCTGACGACCTTATCGAGGATTACGGCTGTGACGCGCTCAGAATGTATGAGCTTTTCGTCGGACCGCCTGAAATGGATGCGGAGTGGGATGACAGAGGTATCGACGGCGTGCGCAGATTTATATCTCGTTTCTGGAATTTGGTATCGGACAATGCAGACAAAAACTTTGCAGAGACAGAAGAGGTCTTTAAGCTCCGTCATAAAATGGTATATGACATCACAACAAGAATTGAGAGCTTCAGCCTTAACACGGTTGTAAGCGGTTTTATGGAGTATACAAACAAGCTTATTGATATTGCGAAGAAGCAGGGAGGCATTGACAAGGCTACTCTTGAGACAGCAGTCACACTTCTTGCGCCGTTTGCGCCTCATGTCTCAGAGGAACTCTGGGAGCAGCTCGGTCATACTACAAGTGTATTTGAGGACAATCTCTGGCCGTCTTACGATGAAGAGGCAATGAAGGATGATGAGATTGAAATAGCTGTCCAGATTAACGGCAAGATGAAAGGTAAAGTAACTCTTTCGGTCGATGCTGATAAGGATACAGCCATTGCGGCGGCAAAGGCGGCTCTGGGTGACAAATATCCTGAAAATACTGTGAAAGAAATCTATGTGCCTGGAAGAATTATCAATGTAGTTGCAAAATAAATTAAAGACTTAGTAAAAGCAGCCGGAAGCGGTGCTGTAAAGCGCTGATTCCGGCTGCTTTTGGAGGTTTACAGATGACGTATTTTCTGATTTATCTCGCTGCTGTTAATTTTGCGGCATTTGTAATGTATGGAATTGACAAGAAAAAGGCAATTCGCGGAAAATGGCGCACCCCTGAGAGCGCTCTTCTGGGTATTGCTATTGCCGGCGGCTCGCTTGGAGCATGGGCAGGAATGTATGCGTTCAGGCATAAAACCAGACATAAAAAATTTGTTATTGGCGTCCCATTAGTGATAATATTTCAGGCAGCAGTTTTTTTTCTTGTTCTGTGAGTTCGTCTTTGACCTGGTCAATGACCAGAAGCATATCATCTTTTGTAAATTGTATGCCTGCCTGTTTTGCCTTGCTGCTCAGAGCAAGAAGCAGCGGCAGGATTTCCTCCTTGTTTTTTCCCTTTGACATTGTTTTGAATTCGTTGATTATAAGTTGTTTTCTGAAATCTAAATCAGGCATAATCTGCATTACCTTTCATGTTTATGTATCATTTTATATTATGTAAAATGACTTGGAAATATTCGGTAAATTATTCTTCGTTTTCTTTATCGGTTTCATTCAGTTTGCTGTCAAGAAAGTCGAGCTGTTTAATATATTCATCGTACATTTTTTGCTGCTCGGGGTTCATAAGATTGTTGAGTGCATTGTTCATAGAGCTGTTTTGGTCAGCCTGCGGAGGCTCTGATGTGTTATCGCCTGAATTTTCAGGCGGTGCGCTGTTTGTCGTGCCTTTTGCACCTGTCATTCCTGAAAACAGGCCTGACAGTATTGCAGGGTTAATGCCGAAGTCCATTCCCTGATTTGTTTCTGAGCCAGGCTCTCTGTTTTCGCCTGAATTCATGGCATTTGCTATGTTAAATAATTCCGACATTTTTGAGAAGGTCTTAAAATTTTTTATTATATTTGCATATTCAGCCGGACAGTAAGGCAGAATTGCATTGACAAATTCTTCATTTTCAAGCAAAGCAGAAATTGAATTTGCGGACGTTTTAAGGGAGCCGTCGCTGCATGCGGAAAACATGGTATAACGGCGAGGATTTCTGTAATATTGGATTGTATAATTAAGTTCGTTAATTCGGATAATCATAGAAAGCATTTTTGCCAGCGGATAATCTAAAAATGGAATCATGGCCTTAAACATTTGAAGGTTAGCAGGCAGCGTAAGCATGTCAAATGTTGTAATAGGAAGTTTTTCTGCCATGATTGCACCTGCCTTAAAAAATCTATAATAATATATGCGGTAAAAGATGAGTTATGAATATATTATATTAAAGACCATTAATGGAGGATAAGGCTTGATATGCCGGAAAATATTGTCGTTATAGATGAGACTTCGATTTATGAGATAGATGCTGCCTGTATGGAAAAAAATAAAAGAAAGGACAACACAAATACAGTAAAGGACAGCAGAAATATGACAGGAGACAACAAGAAATCAAAACGCTGAGAGGAATAAGCGCCAGAGATTAAAAATATTACACGATAATAAGGTGCCGCCATGCGCAAATGTTTGTGTTTGGCGGCTTACAGTAAAGCGGACAAAACGGAGCCTTTGCCCCCGCTTGTAAAAGCGGGGAAGGCTCCGTTTTGTATGTGTTAAGACAGGTTGATTTTACGCTGCTGTATTATTTACAGCGGTCGTAATTGCATATTTTTCCTTCTGCCTGATATTATCAGCCGCAGCCGCATCCGCAACCGTTGTTG
>CASFUI010000311.1 GCA_949297565.1 uncultured Eubacteriales bacterium | reverse complement strand
TAATAGCTTCCTTTGCTCCGGTCGCGGCATCGGTGACAATTTCCTCAACTCCCGTGGCGGCGTCAGTGACAATCTCCTCTATAACCCCGTTATCTGAATCAGGATTACTCCCGGTCTCTTCGTTTTCCTTATCACCGCAGCCAGCAAGCGCTGCCGCCGCAAGAACCGCAATAACCGCAAGAACAACTATTTTGCATTTTTTCATATTTAAACCTCCATACTGATATTAAATGAATATTTTCTTTTTCATTTTTAGTATGGGCGTTTTTCTCGAATATATTCGACATTAGTCTGTGACACGCTGTGTATTTAATTTTCAAATTAAGCCATGAATAATTATAAAATTTTTATTTTCACATCGTATTCATATTATTTATTTTTAAATGACGGCTCAGATACTTATACAAAATCATCGTCAGCACTCCGGAAATTACTGCCTTCACCAGGTTAAACGGAGCAACCGCAAGCACCACAAAAGTGAAAATGTTATGTATATTCGCGTTTATCGCCTGACCCATTGAAATAAACGATTCTATCGGCATTCCGTAAAGCTCCGAATATTTCGGCAAAAGATAAAACGCATTTAAAAAAACACCGGAAACAATCAGAGACAGACCGCCTGCTGCAAGTCCTATTACGGCTCTCTTTTTTGTTTTGTGAAAATGATATATTACCGAAGCCGGTATCATAAAAAAGCAGCCCAGTATAAAATTGGCGAAATCCCCGACAAACGCCGTTGAAGTGCCCTTTATAAATACTTTAAGAATTACCTTTACCGCCTCAATAAGGACTCCGGCGCACGGTCCGAGCATAAACGAGCCTATAAGCACAGGTACCTCGCTCAGATCAAGCTCATAAAATGACGGAGCTATAAAGGTCAGAGGAAATTCAAAATACATTAAAACTACGGAAATTGCGGCAAGCATTGCCATGATGACCAGCTTGTTGATTTTGGTCTTTTCAGAAGAGAACTTAATACCGTTCTTTTTTTCGATTAGCTTTTCAAATCCAAAAGCCACAAAATATACCACTGCCATTAAAACAAGTGATACAAGTACAAATACAATGTTTTTCTGCAACGAATCAAATAATTTCGCTAAATTTGCCATTTTTACACGCTCCTTCTTCTTTCATCCAGACTATACTGTCGGTTTAAGATTCTCACTTAATCGGCCAATCAGGCTCGCGGACTTATTATCTGGCTGTCCAGACACATCACCGCCGGTCAAGAATTGACATTGCTGTCTCACTTTGCCCTGAAGGTTGGAGTACAAAACTCACTCTTCGTATTCAGTTGTAAAATGTGCCGCAAGCGACACGTTCTCCAGCGGAAATTCCCGAAGAATTTCACGCTGATAAAAAGCCGGACTGCTGACAGATATAAATTTTCCGGCTGCGTCACAATATATCACTGTGACGCAGTCTTGTCAATATAAAACATATAAAATTTCAAGTCAAATATAACAGTTCAGCCCGCGCCATTCTCAAAACTCTATATGTTCCCGCTCAAACCAACCGGCTATTTTTTCAACCGCCTCAGCGATTGCAGCCTCGTCAAGCACAAGCGCGAAGCGCACATGATTTTCGCCGAGACTTCCGAAAGCGCTTCCCGGCGTACACAAAACGCCTGTATTTTCAAGCATCTGTATACAAAATTCATCAGAATTTTTAAAATGTTCAGGAACCGGAGCCCACACAAACATAGTTCCCTCAGAGTACGGCACCCTCCAGCCGATACTGTTGAGACCGTTGCAGAGCGCGTCTCTTCGCCTCTGGTACGCCTGCTGCTGAAGAGCCACTCCCTCCTGAGGACCGTTCAGTGCCGCCACAGCCGCCTTCTGAACTATGTAACTCGTTCCGTAGTCGAACTGAGAACGAATTGTCTTAAAATGTCTGATAACCTCCGCGTTTCCTAGCGCAAAGGAGATTCTAAGCCCCGTGAGATTATATGTCTTTGAGAGCGAATTAAACTCTATGCCTACTTCCTTTGCCCCGGGAACAGACAGAAAAGAAAAGCCTCTCCTTCCGTCATACTCAATCTCAGAGTAGGCGTTATCATGCACTACCAATATATTATACTTTTTCGCAAACTCCACAAGCTTCACGTAAAAATCTCTGTCCGCACATGTACATGTGGGATTGAGAGGATATGAAACGACAATCATCTTTGCCCTCTTCGCCTTCTCCTCATCGATTTTATCAAGCATAGGCATATAATGATTATCCGGGTCAAGCTCATAATAATCAACAACCGCGTCATTGAGATACGGTCCGACCTCAAAAATAGGATAGCCGGGATTAGGCACAAGCACCAGATCACCCGGATTGCAGACAGTCATCGCCACATGTGCAAACCCTTCCTGTGAGCCGTTGATTGACATTATCTCTTCACAGCTAAGCTCCACGTCATAACGCCGCTTATACCAGCCGATTACCGCCTCCTTGAGCTCGTCTGTATCGACAAGCGAATACTTATAATTTTCCGGATTTTTTGCCGCTTCCACAACCGCCTCCATAACATGAGGAGCCGGACTGAAATCAGGCGTACCCACAAAGAGGTCGTATACCTTAACTCCCTTTTTTTCAATCTCAGCCTTTCGCTCGTTTAATATATTAAAAATATTAGGCTTAAAAAACTTTGCTTTTTCTGAATATTGTATCTCCACATTAATCACCATTCCTGCACACGCTTTTCCATAAGAATGTGCGCCCAATGGGCGCACATCCTCACAATACGGCAGATTTTACCTTATCTGCTCTGTTTTTAATTATTCTGCGGCTTTGTATAACGCGTAATATCCGCCATTCCGACTTCGAGAACGCGGTGTCCCTCAAGCAGCCTGTTCTGTATATTTACAAATGAGACAACTTCAAGAACTTTGCCTTCCTTTGTAACCATTTCATGCTGATAGCAGGCAAAACGGCTCTCGATAAACTTTTCCCTCAAATCCGCTATAATCTCGTTATACTCCACATCAGGCATGAGCTGTTTAAAAACAAGACCAGCCTTTACATCTTCGTCAGTATACCCCAGAAGACTTGTGAAGCCTTCATCGATATTTAAAATCTTACCGCTTCTCATCTCCATAGAATAGCGTCCGTTAGGTATCGAATGCATTTTTCTCACATCTGACATAATGCTCCTCCATTTCTGAAATTTTCAACTCAATAAAACAACATTTCTTAATTCTATTAAACAATATTTCAGCGCTAAAATCAACCCGGCTTTTCGAATGACTCGGGCTGAATTGTAACAACTTCAGTTCGGCAGTTACTTTGAAAGACTTTCCAGACGCTCCGTTACCTGTGAAAGCATCTGCTGATACTTTTCAAGCTTTGCTTTCTCCTCATCAATCTTTGCCTGAGGAGCCTTAGAAATAAATTTTTCATTTCCCAGCATTCCCTCGCAGCGCTTAATCTCCCCGTTTAATCTTGACTCTTCTTTCTTAAGGCGCTCTATCTCCTTATCAATATCGACAAGCTCCGCAAAAGGAATGTAGAGCACAGCCCCCGGAATTACCGCGGATACGGCATCCTCCGGAATACCGGACTTATCGCTCTGAACGGAAACCTCGCCCGCATGTGCAAGCGTCGCAAAGAACACGCTTCCGTTCTCAAAAATTTTCCTTATGCTTTCGTCCTCAGATACCACAAACACCTTCGCTTTTCTGCTCGGCGCGACGTTCATCTGAGCTCGGATATTCCTTATATTTCTGACAGCCTCCTTGATAGTCTCGATAGCCTTTTCCTGCTGAGGGAAATCAAATTTATCCCTGTGTACAGGCCAGCTTGAAATCATAATCGACTCTTCCTCATCCTGAATATTGCAGAAAATTTCCTCGGTGATAAACGGCATATAAGGGTGCAGAAGTTTTAACGCGTCTATAAGCACTGTCTTTAATGTCCATATAGCTGCGTTCTTAGTCGTATCCTCATCATTATAGAGACGAGGCTTAACCATTTCTATATACCAGTCGCAGAATTCCTCCCATATAAAATCATTGAGCTTAGCGACAGCTATACCCAGCTCGTATTTTTCCATATTTTCGGTAACCTCGGTGATAAGTTTATTCATTTTTGATAGAATCCACTTATCCGCCTCTGTGAGATTATCAGGCTGTGCGTCGGTCGTCTTAATCTTATTGTCAGGGTCGTTCATCATGATAAATCTTGACGCGTTCCAGACCTTGTTCGCAAAATTTCTGCTTGCCTCTACTCTCTCCCAGTAAAAACGCATATCATTTCCAGGAGCATTTCCGGTAATAAGCGTGTAGCGCAGCGCGTCAGCTCCGTATTTCTCAATGACCTCAAGAGGGTCAATACCGTTTCCGAGCGACTTGCTCATCTTGCGTCCCTGCGAATCTCTCACAAGCCCGTGAAAGAGCACCTTGCCGAACGGTTTCTTTCCCATATGCTCATAGCCGGAGAAAATCATTCTGATGACCCAGAAGAAAATAATATCGTAGCCTGTGACAAGCACATCAGTAGGATAGAAGTATTCAAGCTCAGGCGTCTTCTCAGGCCAGCCGAGCGTAGAGAACGGCCAGAGCGCCGATGAAAACCATGTGTCGAGTGTGTCAGGGTCCTGCTCTATGTGAGTGCCTCCGCACTTAGGACATTTTTTCACCTCATCGGCAGAGACAGTCATCTCTCCGCAGTCCTTGCAGTAATATGCAGGAATTCTGTGTCCCCACCAGAGCTGTCTCGAAATACACCAGTCGCGGATATTGTCGGTCCAGTTATAATATGTCTTATCCATAGACGCGGGCATAAGCTCGATGTCTCCGTTCTTAACTCCCTCAACTGCAGGCTTGATAAGCTCGTCCATCTTTACAAACCACTGCTGCTTAACCATAGGCTCAACAGTTGTCTTGCATCGGTCATGAGTACCTACATTGTGCACATGGTCCTCAACGCGAACAAGAAGTCCCTGTTCCTTCAAATCCTCTACCATCGCTTTTCTCGCCTCATAGCGGTCCATTCCCGCATATTTTCCGCCGAGATTATTAATCGTAGCGTCATCATTTAAAATATTTATTTCAGGAAGATTATGTCTCTTTCCCACCTCGAAATCGTTAGGGTCATGAGCCGGCGTAATCTTAACCACGCCTGTTCCGAATTCCATATCTACATATTCGTCCGCAATAATCGGAATTTCCCTGTCGGTAAGCGGCAGCTTAACCATTTTTCCGACTAAATCCTTATATCTCTCATCCTTAGGATTTACAGCGAGAGCCGTGTCTCCAAGAAGCGTCTCGGGTCTTGTAGTCGCTATTTCCACAAAGCGGCCTTCCTCGCCTGCGACAGGATAGTTGATATGCCAGAAATGTCCCGCCTGCTCCTCGTGCTCAACCTCTGCATCCGAAATAGAGGTATTGCACACAGGACACCAGTTTACAATCCTTGAGCCCTTATAGATAAGCCCCTTATTGTAAAGATTTATAAATACCGTCTGAACAGCCTTAGAGCAGCCCTCGTCCATTGTGAATCGCTCTCTGTCCCAGTCGCATGAAGAGCCGATTTTTTTAAGCTGGCTTGTTATTGTCCCGCCGTACTCTCTTTTCCACTCCCATGTTCTCTTTAAAAAGCCTTCTCTGCCAAGCTCATGCTTGTCAATTCCCTCTTCCTTAAGCGCATTGGTAACCTTTACCTCTGTTGAAATACTTGCGTGGTCAGTTCCCGGCACCCACAATGCCTCATAGCCCTGCATACGCTTAAATCTTATAATAATATCCTGCATTGTATTGTCGAGCGCATGACCCATATGCAGCTTGCCCGTAATATTAGGCGGCGGCATAACAATAGTAAACGGTTTCCTGCTTCTGTCAACCTCGGCGTGGAAATACTTCCTGTCAAGCCATTTCTGATACAATCTGTCCTCAATCTCAGACGGATTATAAGTTTTTTCCAGTTCCCTGCTCATTAAATTTTCCTCCTGTTCATGGTTAATGTAAGCCTATGATAAAAATGAGTTCGCTTGAGAACTCTTTCGCGAGCCGCGGATTCGTAAGAATAATTACCTTTCCTCGCCTCTGCGATTCTGCGGAGCATTTTTATTCTATATGAAAGTTCTCTGAATTACTATAGAATAAAAAAATCCCTCTGCAGGGCTTTTATTGCACTGCAAAGGGCGTATAAACGCGGTACCACCTTTGTTCAATTACCGGAAAATACCGGCAATCCTCTCCATTCAGTAACGAGAATGACTCCGTTACGGCCTACACAGCGCCGGAACGCAAGCTGATAATCAACCCCGCCCGCTCTTCAGAAATATGCGCTTTCAGCCGTACTGCTCCAAAGCTACCTTCGCCACAAAACCTTCCGAAGCCGTCTTACAGCCAGCGGACAGCTCTCTCTTGCGGTGTTTTTGAGCTACTCCTCTTTTTCACAGCATTTCAGTTATTTGCATTAATTGTACTAATAATAATAGAATAGCCCAAAAAATGCAAGTAAAAAATCTTACATGTATTTTGAGACATGATTATACTTACAGTTCTATATCAAGCTCAACCGGACAATGATCAGAGCCCATAACCTCGGTATGGATAGCTGCGTCTTTAAGCCTGTCCTTTAAAGCCTCTGATACAAGAAAATAGTCAATACGCCACCCGGCGTTTTTTGCGCGCGCCGAAAAGCGATATGACCACCACGAATAAATATCAGTTTTATCAGGATAAAAGTACCTGAATGTATCAATAAATCCATCATCAAGAAGCTCCGTCATTTTTTCGCGCTCCTCATCGGTAAATCCCGCATTTTTTCTGTTAGTCTTTGGATTTTTTAAATCAATCTCCCTGTGAGCAACGTTCATATCACCGCATACGACAACCGGCTTGGTCTTTTCAAGCTTTTTTAAATACGCGTGAAAATCGTCCTCCCAAATCATCCTGTAATCGAGCCTTGCCAGCTCATTCTGAGAATTGGGCGTATATACAGTTACAATATAAAAATTCTCGTACTCAAGCGTAATTACGCGCCCCTCATGGTCGTGCTCGTCAAGCCCGATGCCGCAGGAAACCGAAAGCGGTTCCCTCTTCGTAAAAACCGCCGTTCCTGAATACCCTTTCTTTTCCGCATAATTCCAGTACTGGTAATATCCCGGCAGCTCCAAATCAAGCTGCCCGGCCTGCATTTTGCTCTCCTGTATGCAGAAAATATCAGCGTCCGCAGCCTTGAAATAATCAAGAAAGCCCTTCTGAACACATGCTCTCAAACCGTTTACATTCCACGAAATTAATTTCATCAATTCTTCCTCTCAGCTCCAATTAATCCAGCAGAAGCTGGTCTACCGTAACAAAAATAAATCCCTTCGCCCTCAGCTGGTCAATAATCTCCAGTGCAGCCGCGACAGAGGAATCATAAATATCATGCAGAAGAATTATATCTCCATTCTTAGCATTTTTTACAACACTCTGCACTATCTTTGAAGTATTCTCCGTCGCCCAGTCGTCAGGGTCCACGCTCCAAAGCACAGGCGTCATATTTACACTGCTTAAAAGCGCGTCCGTATACGCGCCAAAGGGAGGACGTATATACTTTACCTCCTCTCCGGTAATTGATGTAATAAGCTCATTAGTGTCGGTAATCTCCTTAATCGCCGCGCTCATATTTGACGCGTCAAGCTTAATATGAGAATAGGTGTGATTGCCGATAAGATGCCCCTCATCGTGCATCCTCTTTATAAGCTCTTCATTTCCAACTATGCTCTTTCCTATTAAAAAAAAAGTTGCCCTCACGCCTCTCTCCCTGAGACCGTCCAACAGCTTTTCTGTCGTCTGTGAGTTGGGACCGTCGTCAAACGTAATTGCAACCATTCTGTCATACATTCGATCAATGGCGTCAGCATCGCCATAATCTTCCGACACAATATCCGAAGCCCCCGGATCCGAAGACAGAACTTCATCCGACATACCATAATTTTCTGAATTATTATCTCCGTTATTACCGGCTTCGCTATAGACTGATACCAGAAAAAAAAATATAACTACAAATAAAAAAGTAAAAATAATACATAAACGACAGACCATTCTTTTTTTCAGGAAATTAAGCGCGTCCTTATTTATCATAAATAATACCAATGCATAATGTCTTATCTATAATATATGTATGATTTATTTTTCTATTCATTAATCCATAATATCAGTTCTGTCCAAGATATGAATCAAGGTCATCTGTAAGCTCGGACAGCTCTGTCTCAAGTGAAGCGGCAATCTCTCCGTACAGAAGTTTTCTTGCTGTGGCAAGCATCCTGCTGTCTGCTGATTTCATCTTCCGCAAATCCTTTGCGCGCTCATTTTTAATATTGTACAAGACGCGTATAAGATGAAGCAGCTTCATAGGCTCCTGTGATTTTATCATCTCATCATACTGCGCTGGTGAAATATTTTCATTGAGCCTGCTGTCTGCCCGGCAGTTCTTTGCAATATTTATAATCTTTTCGGCTTCTTTTTTTGTAATTATATTTCTTATCTGCACCTTAGCGCTGTTTACCGGAGAATAAATTATTCCCTTGTCATCATAAACCGGCTGCAGGAAATAATAGTCACCCTCAATTCCCTTAATCGGCGGGGCTGAAATATCTGTAATTTCACAAACGCCAACCAAACCATACACAACCTTATCATTTACTTCAAACATTCTAAATCCTCCATTCGCCAAACGTACATTAAAAATTTTAATCCTAAAACGTAACAAATTTCTTCTGCTATTATACATTATTTTTTTAAATTTTTCAAAGAAAAAATGTATTGAAGATTTCTCATGAATTTTTTGTGCAAAAAAAGAAAGCTGTCTATAAAAAGACAGCTTTAATGGATATTCATTATATTGGGGCGTCGTATCTCCCGAGTATGTAAAATCAAATATGTTTTTAATTAATAAAGGTCAACCTTTCCTGCAACCTTTCCGTTCGCAACATAATAGCATGCGTTATCTTCCGGCTTGAGGTAAAGCTTCAAATCACTGATTGAAACATTCTGCTCTTTGAGGTCAGCCTCGACACGCTTGATAATCTCAGCCTCATCTATCTGATTTCCGTTAAACTGAACAAACAGCTCTTTCTTATATTCAGAACTCTTCTTAGGACGTCCGGCTGTCTTTTTATCTGCTGTCTTCTTTGCAGCTGTACTCTTCTTTGCTGTCGTCTTATTGTCCGTTGAATCCTTCTTTGGTCTTCCTCTCTTAACTGCCGGCTTAGCAGCATCGTCCGCCGCCTGTACCTTCTCTGCCTTTGGCTCTTCCTTCTTTACAGCTTCAGTCTTAACTGCCGCTGCCTTTACAGTTTCACTTTTGGTCTTTTCTGAATTAACATCTTCTGCCTTTGACGATACCTGCTGCTTTGCAGCTTTTCCAATCATCTCATTTTCCTTCATTATGATTACCTCCTCATCAGGCATTAATTACATGCCAAAAAATTTTTTATTGTATCGACTGCCTCCGCTGCATCAGCTCCGTCAGCCGATATTTCCACCTGCATGCCCTTTCTTAATCCGAACGCCATCATTCCCATAAGGCTTTTTGCGTTAATATATTTGCCGTCGCACTGAACTGTAATGTGACTCTCAAATTTGCAGGCTGTCTGAACAAGCTCTGCTACCGGATTACCGTACGCATTTTCAATGTCTGCTACCTCTACCATTTGTATCATACTCTAACATACACCTTTTACTTTCTAAATAATTTTACAGAAAAATAATTTATTTTATCTGCAACTACTTAGAAAATATACTCTATCCAAAATCCAAAGTCAACAGTATTAATTTTTTTTATAAAAATTTTTATTAATATTTTTACACTTTAAATCGTTT
>CASFUI010000310.1 GCA_949297565.1 uncultured Eubacteriales bacterium | reverse complement strand
TGGCATCAGGGTTGTAACGGATATAATAAAAAATACATCAGGCTATATTAATGCTTATGACAGAGAAAAAAGGGAATTTGTATATAATATCTTATGCAATACTCTGGGATTACAGTATGATACTTTTCTTCTTATGGATAAGTTCGATATAATACGTCAGAGAATTAATAATTTTAATCGGGATTTGATTAGCTTTAACAGAGAATTTTATGACTATGCAAACACGCATTGCTGGAATAAAGGGCTGGCAGAAGATATTTTCGTAAGAATACCCAAGCTGTGTGAGACAGAAGAAAAAAATTTTGTCGTGTTTGGAGCAGGAAAATCAGGTCAAAAGGCAGTAAAGGTTTTGCTTAAAGAGAATGTTAAAATATCAGCCGTGACGGACAACGAAAAGGCTAAATGGGGGCAGGAGATTTCGGGGGTGCCTGTAATTTCGCCGGAGAGTGCCGCTTCATTGGATAATGTGATTTTTTATATTGCGGTAAAGGGATTTAATAACGAAATATATACGCAGCTGAAAAATATGGGTGTACAGGATAAAAATATATTTAATTTACCTGTAAGAATGGAGAACTGAATGGAAGCTAAAGTATCTGTGATTATGCCTTCGCTCAACGTTGTAAAATATATTGATGAGTGTGTTACAAGTGTTTTAAACCAGACATTAAAGGACATAGAAATTATATGTGTCGACGCCGGCTCTGACGACGGCACATATGAAAGACTTATGGAATATAAAAGTAATGACAGCAGGATGCGGGTACTGCACAGCGATGTGCGAAGTTACGGAGCACAGGTCAATATGGGGATTAATCAGGCAAACGGCGAGTATGTATGCATCGTGGAGACTGATGATTATGTTGACTTGAATATGCTGGAAAGGCTGTATGACTTAGCGAAGATACACAGCTTAGATTATATAAAGGCGGGGGCAAACTCAATCCAGCAATTTGGAGAGCGCGTACTAAAGAGAAAGATGGTATTTGCGGATACAGATTACAGCATATATGACAAGGTGGTTTCAATAGAGGAATATCCGCAGATTTTATTAATGGATTGCTACATTTGGCGGGGAATATATAAAAGACAGTTTCTTTTAGATAACAGTATATACTGCAGTGAGACAAACGGGGCCGCATATCAGGATATTGGGTTTACGCATCTTGTAACAGTAAACGCAAAGAGAGCTATGTTTATTGACGAGCCTTTTTATCAGTACAGAAAAGGAAGAAATGAGAGTTCGTCCAAGAGCCCGAACGGCGTTAAATATACATATAATGAATATAAAAGGCTTATCGGAGAATGCGGTTATTTGAACAAGCTTCCGGAGGCGGCAGCGGACAAGTTCTGGCGCAGATTTGCAAAGGCTGTGCTGTGCGAGGTAAACCATATTCTTCGCATCACGGATTATGACCTGAATACAGAGCATATAAGCCTATATTATGATTGGTTTCAGGAGATGTTCAGTCAGAATATAATTAAAAGCGTTTTTTTCGAAAGTATATTTTCGGAGAATGAAAGGACAGAAGTAAATTTATTGGCAACTGATTTTAAGGCGTATGTTGAGCTGATACACAAAAATGATATGCTGCTGCAAAAAAATAACAGCAATATGATAAACGTGGCGGTCGGCAGCCAGATAGTTATATTCGGATGCGGAACATATGGTTTGTGTGTGCTTGAGACGCTGTATGACAATGATTTGGAAGCCGTAGGCTTTTGTGACAATAATGAAAAACTGTGGGGAACAAAAAAAGCAGACTTGCCTGTCAATTCTTCTGAATATATGGTGAGCCGGTATCCGGAAGCTGTATATATAGTAGCCAATAAAAAACATGCGGACGATATTGAAAGAGAATTGAGACAGCTTAACGTAAAGAAAATAATAATCTATAAAAGATACGAGGAATAATGAGAAAAGTTGAGAGTTTAATTGTGGGGGCGGGAATAAGCGGATTGACCTATGCTAATTTCTGCGGTGAAGACTATCTGATAGCGGAAAAGGCGGATGTGCCCGGCGGTCTGTGCAGGACATTTTACGAGGGAGAATATGTATGGGACTGTGCGGGGCATTTTTTTCATTTTTCAGATGAAAAATTTAAAAGCTTTTTTGAAAAGAAAATTGATAAGAGTGAGCTGGTTTCGTGCAGAAAAAACACGAAGATATTTTATAATAATCTGCTGATTGATTATCCGTTTCAGATGAATATTCACCAGCTTCCCAAGGATGAATTTATTGATTGCCTGTACGATTTGTTTAACAGAGACGAAAAAAGCGAGTACGGCAGTTTTCAGGAAATGCTTTACGGAAAATTCGGCAGGTCAATCACTGAAAAGTTTCTAAAGCCTTACAATGAGAAGCTGTATGCATGCGATTTGAATATTTTAGACACTGACGCTATGGGAAGATTTTTTCCATATGCCAATGTCAATGATATTGTAAAGAATTTCAGACAGAATAATGTCAGTACATACAACGATTATTTTGAATATCCTAAAAAAGGAGCTGAGACGTTTGTAAAGGCTCTTATGGAAAACGTAGACAGCTCAAGGCTGATGCTGGGCTGCGGATTAAAGAAGATTGACACGCGCAGTCATATTGCGGAGGCGGGAGATGAGATTATTTGCTATGATAAACTTATAAGCACCATACCGCTTAATGATTTTATATCGTTAGAAGGGATGGAAGAGTTCTCTGACATTTTACCGGAGCTTCACTCTAATACGGTGCTTGTGTTTAACATGGGGTTTGATAAAAAGTCTGATATTGATGACATTCACTGGATATATTTTCCCGATAAAAAGTTCAATTTTTACAGGGTGGGCTTCTATGACAATATACTTGGCAGCGATAAATTGAGCATTTATGTCGAAATCGGATTTGACAGCCCTCAGAAAATCGATATAAGGTCACAGCTCGAAATGACACTGAACGGGCTTAAGAAGTGCGGAATCATTACGGACCACAGACTTGTGGATTATAATACCCTGATTATTCCCAATGCATATGTTCATATTACGGCAGAGTCAAAGCGTCTGGTCAAAGATACGGAAGAAAGTCTGCGCGATAAGGACATATACATAACGGGACGTTACGGAAAATGGACATACTGTTCTATCGAGGATTGTATGATGCAGGCTGTAAAGCTTGCAGAAAAGTATAACTTATAATGGAGATTAATGTGAAAAATAAGCTTGATAGCTTA
>CASFUI010000309.1 GCA_949297565.1 uncultured Eubacteriales bacterium | reverse complement strand
GCCTGTGGTACTAGCCGGCTCTAAAGAGCCATCGAAGATTCGCCATGTGCATAGCTACCACAGGCAAGCCCTAAAGGGCTTTAGCTTATGCCTTTTTTACTGGCTCACCCGTAAACGGGTCTATGTATTCCTTCAGTGACATCTGATCATATTCCAGATCTTCTTTCATCTGATTTCTTACATACTCTTCAATTTTCTTTGCATTCTTACCTACTGTGTCGACATAATATCCTCTACACCAGAAATGTCTATTGCCATACTTATACTTCAAATTTGCATGTCTATCGAATATCATCAAAGAACTCTTTCCTTTCAAATATCCCATTATTTCCGATACACTATACTTCGGTGGTATACTCACAAACATATGAACATGATCTGGCATACACTCTGCTACTATTATTTCTACACCTTTTCTTTTACATAATTCACTCAATATGTGACCTATGTCTGCTCTTATTTGCTTGTATATAACTTTTCTTCTGAACTTTGGCGCAAATACTATATGATATTTGCATGTCCATTTTGTGTGTGATAAACTGTTGTTATCCATTCGGATACCTCCTTGTTGTATTGAGTTTGGTTGGCGAACCTTAAACTCATTATAACATGGAGGTTTTTTCTTGAAGCTAAAGCTTTCTGGGAACACACCTGCATAGCAGGTGGTTTATTTTTATTGCCGATACAATAAAAATACGGTGTTCCCCAAGACAGGCAGCACCGTATTTTTGTATATTTTATAGTTTTATTTTAATTCCGTGCGGCGGATTACGGCATATGAGCCGATTCCAAAAATCACTCCGATTACAAGAAACGATAGGATTGGGAAGAAAAGGTTTGTTGTACCATCGCTCATAAATCCCATTGCTTTCATCATAAATTCCGCAGCCTTGCTCACAATCTCATCTGAGAATACAAACTGGAACAACGCAATAACAAGAAGAATTATTCCGCAAATTCCAACTCCAATCAAAAGAGAGATTGTTTTTCCGACTCTGTTGATAACTAAAACTGCTAAATAGAAAAGGCTGCAATACATCAAATATAAAACAGTAAGCCATAGCCAGTTTACAAAAACATTGCCGTACCCGTAAAGGCTGCCGTATAGGGTAAAGTAGCTACCATTGAAGTAATGAATAGAGTTGCCGATTATGGTATCAATAAGCGCCATTGTCCCCGCCAGCAATGTAAACATACAAATGGTAGCCCCAAAGATATATTTTCGGGTATATCCATTTTGAATCAGTGCTTTGAAATCTTCTTTATAGCCTAATACCCCTATAACACTGACAAAAACAACAGAACTGAACTCTAAAGCATTAGAGCCAATTTCATTCCCTTCGGTACAAATTGCAATAATCGAAAAAATGAGAGCCACAATCAAATATTGAATCAGATAGAAAATTCCCATTGCCCTTATTTTAGTTGAGTATTCATATAAAACAGCAGATTTTAATTTATTCATTTTCGCCGCCACCTTTCTCTGTCATCTTGACAAACAGCTTTTGCAAATTCATCGCAGTAATTTGAAGATTACTTCCTTGAGGCAAAGCTGTTTTCTCTCCTAATACATAGGCAATTTTTAAGCCGCCCAGCTCATCATATCCGATGACATTCCTGCCTTCACAATAACGGTCAACCTCATAAGCCACCCCGGAAATGCTGTATCCTTTCTCCAGCAGTTCCTCAACGTTTTCCTGAACAAGAATCTTACCTTTATCAATCAAAACGACTTCTTCAATTATATTGGAAACTTCCTCAATCAGGTGTGTCGCAATAATAATCGTCCGCTCATTATTTTCAAACTCTTTCAGAAGCAGACTGTAAAACAGCTCCCTATGATTTGCGTCAAGCCCTAATACCGGCTCATCAAAGATCACATACGGGACATTGAGAGATAACGCAATAATCAGCTTGAAAATGGACTGATACCCTTTTGATAAAGCCTTAAATCTTTTGTTAGTATCAAGATTAAACTTTTTGGAAAGCTCAATGGCTTTATTCAAATCAAAGTTACTATAAAAACGATTTGTCCACTTGAAATGATCTCTCACCTTCAAATCTCTATCATATAAATCCGCTTCGCTCATACAAAAAATCTTTTCGTGGACACCCATATTTTCTTTAGCCGGAATACCGTCAATCAGGATTTCGCCCTGATCCGCAAAAATACGGTTTGCAATAATATTGATGAGAGTAGTTTTTCCGGCGCTGTTTCTTCCTAAAAACCCGTATATTTTCCCGAACTCAAAGGAAAAAGAAACATCGTCAAGCGCTGTTACATCTTTATATCTTTTCGTTATATTCTTAATTTGAATGGCGTTCATCGTCATAGCCCCTTTCTATCAGAGAAATTATATCTTCTTTAGACATTTGCAGCTTCATCGCCTCGCTTATTAAAGTTGAAACATACTGCTCATAAAACTGGCTTTGTCTTTTTTGTCGTATTTTTTCGACCGCTCCCTCTTTCACAAACATTCCAAGCCCCCTTTTCTTGTAGATGATTTCCTCGTCAACCAGCACATTCATTCCTTTAAGAACAGTATGCGGATTGATACTGAGCAGCGCAGAGATTTCATTTGTAGATGGGATTTGCGTTTCTTCAGGAAAAACCCCGGTAAATATAGAATCCTCAAGCTGCTCCGCAATCTGAACGAAGATTGGCTTATCTATGTCCGGATTTACATTCAATCATAGCACCTCCTATATCAGTTTGCATGTTTGTTAGTTGAGTAACTAACTGCCTTACAGTCAAAGTATAACCAGCAGGGCTGTATTTGTCAATACCTTTTCATAAATTCTAAATTAAAATCGCCTTTCCCTTTATTAATAAATTGGCTTGAACACACTCATTACAACGGAAAATGATTTTAGTATAACAATAGCCACACACATATCAAGCGGCTGATATTTCGCACGCTTCACAGGCTTCACATGCTCAACATAGTCACCCGCATAACAAAAAGGACATCTTTCTAAAATTTTTCAGAAAAATGTCCTTAAAGTTAAAAAATATTAAATTGGATTTATGAGTTTAAATATTCATTAACGCTCATTATTCTTTATTACGTGCTGTAAATTTGTTGCGGTTAACAACTTTAGGTACCGAAAACCCTTCATTTTACCGGCTTTATTTATCCAACGACTTCATCGTCGGGAACAGCAGCACGTCCCTTATCGCAGCGGAATCTGTGAGCAGCATTACCATTCTGTCAATTCCGAAGCCTATTCCTCCCGTCGGAGGCATTCCGTATGCGAGAGCATTGAGGAAATCCTCGTCTGTGTGGTTGGCCTCCTCGTCGCCCGCCGCAAGAGCTTCCTCCTGCGCCGCAAATCTCTCTCTCTGGTCGATCGGGTCGTTAAGCTCCGAATAAGCGTTAGCCATTTCCCAGCCGTTGATAAAGAGCTCAAAACGCTCAACATAATCAGGAGAGTCAGGCTTTTTCTTGGTGAGTGGAGAAATCTCAATCGGGTGGTCCATCACAAATGTAGGCTGGATTAAATGCTCCTCGACATACTCCTCAAAGAACAGATTGAGAATGTCGCCCCTCTTGTGTCTCTCCTCAAACTCAATACCTCTCTCCTTCGCGAGTGCCTTAGCCTCCTCATCTGTCTTTATCTCCGTGAAATCCACACCTGAATATTTCTTCACGGCGTCAAGCATGGTAATTCTCTCAAACGGCTTTGAAAAATCAATCTCGTACTCGCCGTACTTTATCTTTGTAGTTCCGTTTACCTTCTCGCAGACAGTTCTGTACATAGATTCGGCAAGCTCCATCATACCATAATAATCGGTATATGCCTGATAAAGCTCCATAAGAGTAAACTCAGGGTTATGCCTTGTATCCACTCCCTCATTTCTGAACACTCTGCCTATTTCATATACTCTCTCCATACCGCCGACTATAAGTCTCTTTAAATACAGCTCAAGCGAAATGCGCAGCTTGACATCCTCGTCCAACGCGTTGTAATGGGTCTCAAACGGTCTTGCCGCGGCGCCTCCCGCATTTGAGACAAGCATAGGAGTCTCAACCTCCATAAAGTCTCTTCCGTCCAGGAAATTACGTATTTCCTTTATAATCTTAGAACGCTTTATAAAAGTGTCCCTTACCTCAGGGTTTACGATAAGGTCTACATATCTCTGTCTGTATCTCTGGTCTGTGTTTGTGAGTCCGTGATACTTCTCAGGCAGCACCTGAAGGCTCTTTGTGAGAAGAGTAATCTGAGACACATGAACTGAAATCTCACCCTTCTGTGTGCGGAATACCTCACCCTTAACGCCTACAATATCGCCGATATCAAACTTTTTGAATGCTGCGTACGGCTCCTCTCCTACAACATCCCTTGCTACATAAAGCTGAATATTGCCCTTGAGGTCGGCAATGTTGCAGAATGATGCCTTTCCCATGACACGCTTCTGCATAAGCCTGCCTGCCACTGAAACCTCTTTGCCCTCGAGCTCTTCAAAATTATCCTTAATATCCTGTGTGTGATGAGTAACATCGTACTTTGTAATCTCAAACGGATCCTTTCCGCTCTCCTGAAGCGCCTTCAGCTTTTCCATACGAATTCTGATCTGCTCATTAACATCCGTATTCTGTGTATTCTTATTATCTGCCAACTTGATTTCTCTCCTTTATACAAAACAACTCAATTATCAGTCATTATTTACAGAAACTATTTTATATTCAATTTCGCCCACAGGCGCCTCAACTTTAACAGTATCACCGACCTTTTTGCCGATAAGCGCAGCCCCAAGCGGAGATTCGTTAGAAATCTTATTGTTAAGGCTGTCCGCCTCTGACGAGCCTACAATAGTATACTCTATGTCCTCGTCATACTCGACATCATGCAGTTTGACAACGCTTTCCATTTTGATTTTATCCTTGCTCTTGTCGTTGTCCTGAATAATCTCTGCATTTTTCAGGATATTCTCAAGCTCGACAATCTGAGCCTCAATATCGCGCTGTTCGTCCTTTGCAGCATCATACTCCGCATTCTCTGATAAATCCCCCTGCTCTCTCGCCTCTTTAAGCTTCTGAGCAACTTCCTTTCTTCTGACAACCTTGAGATTCTCAAGTAATGCTACTCTCTCCTCATAACCTTTTTTTGTAAGAAACTGCTTCTCTGCCATGTTACTGTCACCTTTCTTTATTTATAATCATAATTTTATTTGTGTGCTAAAACCAGTCACAATATTATATACTATGCATTTTCTTATGTCAAATATTAATTCAGACGCTCACATAATCTTTCAAGCTCATCAAAGCTCTCCACATGGTTGACCTCATCGCGCAGAGCTGAGGCATGTTTAATACCCGCCGTATACCACGCAAAATGTTTTCTCATTTCCCGTATTCCGGTAAATTCGCCCTTTGCTTCAATAAGCATCTTTGCATGATGAAGAATCATTTTGCGGAGTTCTTCCTTAGTTGGAGGCGGTATAATTGTCTTATTTTTAAGATATTCGTTTATCTGCGAGAATATCCACGGATTTCCTCTTGCGCCCCTGCCAATCATGACAGCGTCACAGCCTGTCTCTCTGAACATTCGTATCGCGTCTTCTCCGGTGAGAATATCTCCGTTGCCTATTACGGGAATTGATACCTTCTCCTTGACTTTTCTTATAATACTCCAGTCGGCATGTCCCGAATAATACTGCTCGCGTGTTCTGGCGTGCACAGCCACAGCGGCGCCTCCCGATTCCTGTATAACGTGCGCAATCTCAGGAGCGTTGATACTGTTCTCGTTAAAACCCGCGCGGATTTTTACCGTCACAGGCTTTTTGACCGCCTTTGCCATAGCCTCGACAATTTGTCCTACCAGCCTGGGATTTTTCATAAGCGCAGAGCCCTCTCCGTTATTTACAACCTTCGGAACGGGACATCCCATATTTACGTCAATGACGTCAAACGCCCTCTCCTCCATTCGTTTTGCAATATCCGCCATAATATCGGGCTCTGAGCCAAAAAGCTGAACTGCTATCGGATTTTCCTCCTCAGTCACACGAAGCAGCGACTCTGTATTTTTATTGTTATATAAAATGGCTTTTGCGCTGACCATTTCCGTGTAAAGAAGTCCGCAGCCCATTTTCCTGCAAATCTGTCTGAAGGGCAAATCTGTAACCCCCGCCATCGGCGCCAGAAAAACTCTGTTTTTTATCTCAACATTACCGATTTTTACATTAAATGTGTTTTCCGTTATCATTATGCGTCCTCGCCGAGAAAAAATACTTTGTAAAACATTTCGAGAGATTCGAGCAGCTCCCTCTTTTCATAGCGCAGTTTTTTTATCAGCATTCCGCACGCTATGTCATCGTAAAGCAAATCGTCCTCGTCTGCCTGCGTCTTAAACAGAAGATTTCCGTCCTCGTCGAACACAAGCGTGATAATACCTCCTACCTCCTCGGTAAAAAGCACACACATAATTTTCAGTTCATTTTTTATTTCCTCAGGAAGCTTTGAAAAATCCTCATTCAGATAAAATTTTTTCTCATACGCGCTCGCCGCGCACAAAACTATTTCCTCATCAAACATATCCATATAATCCTCTCACCGAAACCTCGCCCGCAATAATTTTTGACTCGGCGCCGTTTTCATCCTTTACCGCAAGCCTTCCGCAGCTGTCAATTCCGACTGCTTTTGCCGTATAAACATTTCCGCCGTTTTCTATTCGCACAGTTCTGCCTGCATTTATAAGTATTTTGTTATAATCGTCCATGATAAGGCTCAGATCACCCGTGCTTATAAAGCTCTCATAATACCTTGTAAACTCGCGCGCAAACAGAGCCACAATTTCGCTTCGCTTTACGCGGACTCCTGTCTGGACAAAAATTGATGAGGCAGTATCGCGTATTGCCTCGTCAAAATTCTCAGTGTTTACATTGATACCTATGCCAACTGCGACATAATTAATCATTTCGGGCTCAGCACTCATCTCTGTCAATATGCCGCATATTTTTTTCTCTCCGAGCACAATGTCGTTCGGCCATTTTATAAAACATTTTTTCTGTTCCTCCAAACCGGTTGCTCCAACACCTCCGGAATTTTTGCCAATCACGCCGGAAACCGCTCCGGCAACAGCCATAGCCGCAACTATCGTGAGCATTGAAGCTGCGTCAGGCCTTATATCAGGTCTTAAAAGCAGAGTCATCCATATCCCGCTTCCCTTTGGAGATACCCAGCTTCTGCCTCTGCGACCGCGCCCTCCTGTCTGACGCTCCGTTATAAACAGCGTTCCCGACGAAGCACTCTCCTCGGCAGCCTGTTTTGCCCTGTTATTTGTGGAATCGGTCTTATCATAATACACAACCTTTTTAACAATTTCTCCGCCGGAGAGCTGACTTTCTATCTCAGACTGAGTTAAAATATCGGGATATTTTACAATGCGGTATCCTTTGTTGGATACCGCATCAAACTCATAGCCCTCTTCTTTTAACTGATTAATTACCTTCCAAACAGCGGTCCTTGATACGCCGAGCTGCTCACAAATCGCCTGCCCCGACACATAGCCTTCCGCGTTTCTCAATATTTTCAAAATACGAGTCTTCATAATACTCCTCATTCCGAAGCATTTACACAACGGTTGCAAAACACATCACCGACATAATCAGGAGCACAAAAGCAACCACACACAGAACACTTCCCGCAACTCTGTTCTTTTCCATAAAACGCTTGGCGCCGGTAAGCGCGTTTACCAGTCCCCCAGCAAGAAAAATCAGCGGGAAAATAATTCCGCTTTTGCTCCTCAAAAACAAAATCAAAATAAACATGACTACCACGCACACAGTCAGAAAAACATTTGCGTAATCTATAAACATTTTAGATTTTCTGTATGCACCGCTGGTTGTATAATACATAGCTCCGCTTCCTTTCAGGCTTATTTATATGCTCCGAGTGTGGCTGCCATAACAGCCTTAATTGTATGCATTCTGTTTTCCGCCTCATCAAACACAACCGACTGCTCAGACTCAAATACCTCGTCCGTAACTTCCATCTCGTCAAGTCCGAACTTCTCATGAATCTGCGCTCCAATAGTCGTCTTTAAATCGTGGAACGCCGGCAGACAGTGCATGAAAATAGCATTTTCAGACGCGTTTTTCATAACGGCGCTGTTTACCTGATAAGGTGAAAGCGCCTTGATACGCTCCTCCCATACCTCGTCCGGCTCTCCCATTGAAACCCACACATCTGTGTAGATAACATCCGCGTCCTTTGTGGCTGTATTTACATCCTCGCTGAGCGTCACCGAGCCGCCGCTCTCCTTTGCCCACTGCTCACACTGAGCGACAAGCTTGGCCGCCGGAAAATATTCCTTTGAAGTGCACGCCGTGAAATGCAGCCCAAGCTTTGAACATGCTATCATAAGTGAATTTCCCATATTGTAGCGGGCGTCGCCCATATATACAAACTTTACGCCCTTTAACTTTCCGAGTTTCTCACGCACCGTAAGCATATCAGCAAGCATCTGTGTAGGGTGATATTCGTTTGTCAGACCGTTCCACACAGGCACCTTTGAATATTTTGCCAAATCCTCAACTATTTCCTGTCCGAAGCCCCGGTATTCAATTCCGTCATACATACCGGCAAGTACTCTCGCGGTGTCCGCTATGCTCTCTTTCTTTCCTATCTGCGAGCCCTTAGGGTCAAGATATGTGGTACCCATGCCTAAATCATGAGCCGCCACCTCAAACGAGCAGCGTGTTCTTGTGCTGGTCTTCTCAAAAATAAGAGCTACATTCTTTCCTATAAGCGGCTGCTCAACTATGCCTCTCTTTTTCTTATCCTTTAACTCTGCCGCCAAATCAATTAAAAATTCAATCTCAGCAGGCGTATAATCTTTTAATGTCAAAAAATCGCGTCCTGTTAAATCCATGCCTATCCAGCCTCCTCAATCAGTACATTTTATATTTGCCAAAAAACGTATTTGCAGTATAGTGTAGCACAAATACAGCGCCTGCGCAAGATGACAAATCCGCGGCTGCGGCGCAAATGATCCGCCGGAACACAGCGCTAAAAACGGCACGCCTCCGACTTATCAGACGCGTGCCGCTTTAAATTATATTTTTTAGTTTTTGAAATCATTTTTAGAAGAAACAATGATTTCCTATAACAGTGTAGCTTGAGTAGGCTTCATAATTTGCCATCCATAGCGCTCTGAATGAAGTGTAGGAGCCTATATTATTTACTCCCGAAAGCGCTTCCATAGCAGCTCTCAAACACTCCTCCGTACGAGGACCGGCCTCAAGCCTTGCCTGAAATGTCGAGCTCGCGTTTCCGTATCCGTCAGATACTCCCGAGAACTGATTTCTGGCATATATAACACCTTTTATTGTACTGTCATATCTTGGATTGCGTACTCTGTTCAGAACTATATTTGCAACCGCAAGCTTGCCCTCATATGGCTCCCAGCCTGATTCCCAGTCGACAAGACACGCAAGAATCCATACCTCTTCCTCAGTCGCCTCCATAGTCGGATTATATGAAATTCCGACTTCTGTCATCGCTGCTGCGATTCTCGCTGCCTTTTCCTCCTCAGCTTTTCTTGCCGCCTCCGCCGCTGCTTCTGCCGCCGCCTGAGCAGCCGCTTCCTGAGCTGCAATCTCTTCGTTTGTGTATCCGCTCTCTAAAGCGTACTGAACATTTACCTGGTCTGCAAAGACATATGCCTTGGAATCGCCGTACTCGATTGCAATCATATCACCTTTTTTTCCGACTGCCGTAAACTCTGTTCCATTGTCGGCGCTTCCGATTTCTTCAGATGTCTTCTCAGATGAATATATGGCTGCTGTTTCTGATGTTACAGCCACGGTAACCGCTCCGTTACGGCTGCCAATCACCTGTGCTTCCTCATCGAAACATAATGCGCTTGTCTTAACAAATCCCGTAAGATTTCCGGAACTGATTTTTGTCCATGCTCCTTCGATCTCTTCTGCTGATGCAATGCTGTTTTGATTCATCCTGCCGACAATCTCCGATGCCTCATCGGCCTGGGCATACACCTCTGTATAAGGCTCTGCCACGGCTATTGCCATGCCCGCATACATTCCGGTTTCTTTTTCCTCCACATAACCTGTCGCAACGATGTCCGACACATTTTCCGTGTAGGACGCCTGTCTGAGTTCTGTCTCGAATTGTACTGTACTTTCCTGTTGCTCATAGGTAGTTTTTGCGACAGCCACCTCCGGTACAACCGGCATAAGGAACATAACAACTGCTGTTCCCATACAAAGCGCCGCTTTGCTACTTCTAAGTTTCATAAAGTTTTCCCTTTCCGGCATTTGTTATGCCTAAACAAAATGTTACAAAAATGTTACATTTTGTTACGGATGTATTGTAGCAAAGTTACGCAATTTTGTCAAATCTGTTAAAAACGGCTTAAAATAAGGACTTCCCGGCATTTTATGGAAAGTCCCAAAAAAAATTTTTATTAATTTATTGTAAAAAGTTTTCGCTCTTTTTTTACAAAATACTCTATTACAGAAGATTTTAACACCGCCGCTGGCGCATAGCCTCATATGTCAAAACAGTGCATGCTACGGCTGCGTTTAATGATTCTACATTTCCCTCCATGTGGATTTTAACCAGCTGTGACGCCGCGTCACAAGCCTTCTGCGTAAGACCGTTTCCCTCGTTTCCTATTAGAAAAGCGCTCGCTTTCGTGTAGTCAGGCTCAGTG
>CASFUI010000308.1 GCA_949297565.1 uncultured Eubacteriales bacterium | reverse complement strand
TATAATATACTTTGAGACAGCGTGCTCAACATCTCCACGAATATCCGTGAGGTGATAAAATCCCTCATATCCGCTTGTATTCTCAGGACGCTCATCCTGAGGAAGCCGCATATCAAAAGCAGCCGCCAGCCTCGCCGCATTGAGCATTTTCCCCTTAGCCTCACCGGGGTGAACACTCTGGCCTATAAAATCAATTTTTGCGTTTGCGGCGTTAAAATTCTCATACTCAAGCTCGCCGATACCTCCGCCATCCACAGTATAGGCATGCTTCGCACCGAACTGCTCCACATTAAAATGGTCCATTCCGCCTCCGACCTCCTCGTCGGGTGTAAACGCTATACAGACAGTCTCGTGCTTAATCTGAGGATTTTTCAGAAGGTACTCCGCCATTGTCATAATCTCTGCCACACCGGCTTTATCATCTGCTCCGAGCAGAGATGTTCCGTCCGTGGTAATCAAATCCTGACCGATATAATTTTTAAGCTCCGGAAAAACATCAGGTGAAAGTATATATTCCTTTCCGTCAGCATCTTTTCCCAGTAAAATATTGCCGCCGTCATAATTTTTTACAATTTTGGGACTAATATCAGCTCCGTTCATCTCCGGTGATGTATCCATATGAGCTATAAATCCAAGTCCTTTCCTGTTTCCGGCTACTTCAAGATTTGAAGGGATTTTTGCGTAAACATAACAGTGCTGCATGTCATATACAACGTCCGACGCCCCCATTGCCTTTAATTCCTCTGCCAGCAGCTTTGCAAGGTTATGCTGCTTTTCCGTACTTGGAAATTTTTCCGATTCCTCATCAGACTGAGTATCTATCCTGACATATCTCAAAAATTTCTCTGTAACCTTCTCAAACAAGTTCTACCACCTCCAGAATAAATATCTTTACTCGCCTCTGCGGTCCTGCGGAGCATTTTTATTCTATAGGAAGTTCAGATACCTTTCCTGTAGAATGAGAAATAACCTCCCCGGTATATGGATTTACCGAAATTCCATTGACCTCAAGGTGCTCATCTATCTTTATCACAAGACACTGCCTTCCCTCTATAACCATTGTCTCAATCAGATCTGTTTTTTCGGGATTTACCTTTACAATTACATCCGGCGTCTTTACCTCAAACTTTCGTGTCTCCGCGACATTTGACGCAAGCAGTCTGCCGTTTTCTCCTGCCTTCTGCTCAAAATGCTCCTCGAAATCACCAAGCTTTTCCTCGCTTACACCGCTTCTCTCCAGCAGCTCTCTGGCACTTGTCTTGTCAAGAACTGCCGGCTCCGGTTTTCCTTTATTTTCAGCAATCATCTCATTTAAGTTTTCATGAATATTTTTGACGGTCTCATAGTCACAGTCCTCGCCGAGTGTCTCCGTGACAAGCGTCTGAAACGTCTCCTTCTGGTCTCCTGCGGGAAGAGGAATTTCACAGCCAAGCACCGATGTTAAAAACATCTGCTGAAAATTCTCGGAATTTTTTGTGTAATACAGCAGCCCGTTTCCGTCCTCGCTTCTGTCATTAAACGCAGGAAAAAGAAATCCCATATCAGGCGCGTCAACCATATGGAACTGCTCCTGATTGTGAAACTCATGGACACTTTCATCATACCCAAGCCCCGGCTTTGACAAAGTAACGGGACAAATGCTGCACAATATATAATTATAAACCTCGTCAGAGGCGTCCTCCATCTCAATTCCGTCGCTTGTCTTTCCCGGAACATCATATACCTGATGAATAATAAGAATTAAATAATTTCCGGGATAATAATAGTTTTCGATTATCCTGTCATAAAACTCATCAAGTACCTTCTCATCCTTTAACTCGCTGTCTCGCAGCCTGTAAAGAGCGTCTCTTGTGCCTCCGTCAGCATATGAATCCGCTGTAAACTGCATATCTAAAAGATTTTTCCCCTGAGTTCCTGACAAGGTCTTTTTAAATATTTCAAAATATTTGTGCTTCTCCTCGTCCGGAAGATTTAAAAATATCTCATTTATTTTCGTGACCTTATTCTTTTCACCGTCAACATAACAGCCGCACATTCTCGCAATAGCGCAGTCTTCGAGCGTATACTGAGACTTAATCTCGTTAATTTCTTTTCTTATCATGATTAATCCGTCCTTATAAACACAATTTCGCCATACAAAATTGTGCCGTCAAAATAGTATATTAATTATAGCGTTTTTATGCGGATTAATCAACCGGCTGTATCACTGCAGTGCTTCTTTTATTCTCTGCGCTGACGGCGTCGCAGCAAGTCCGCCCTCTCCCGTCTCTTTCAGACATGACGGCATGGCGTTTCCTATACGCCGCATGCTGTCAATAACCTCATCCGGCGCTATTGCGCTTCTTATTCCCGCCATTGCCATTTGAGCAGATGAAATTGCATTCACTGCTCCCGCAGAATTTCTCTTGATACACGGCACCTCTACCAGCCCGCACACCGGGTCACAGGTAAGCCCCAGCATATTTTTAAGAGCAAAAGCCATTGCATGCGCAATGCACTCTGCATCTCCTCCCTGAAGATAAGCCAGACCTGCCGCCGCCATTGAACTAGCGGAGCCTATTTCCGCCTGACAGCCTCCTGACGCTCCGGCTATGCTCGCATTTTTTGCGATAACTGAGCCTATGCCGGCAGTTATAAACATTGCCTCTACCATTTTATCCTCGGGAGCGTTAAAACATGTCTCATATGACAGAAACACCGCAGGGATAACTCCGCATGCTCCCGCTGTCGGCGCGGCTACAATCCTCTTCATACATGCGTTCGACTCACCCATTTTTATCGCCTTTTCCATAGCAAGTCCCATAAAAGCGCCGCACAGATTATTCCCTGTACTGTTAAATATTCTCATTTTTTCCCCGTCTCCTCCTGAGAGACCGCTCGGAGATTTTAGATTTTTGTCATACTCAGAATCCGCTCTTTTCATTGCCCTGTACATTTCTCTCATCGCCGCAAACGATATATCCTCGGAAACCATACGCTCCTGCGCGTCAGCTCTCATTACCACCTGCCAGAATAACATATTATTTTCCCTGCAAATCCTGACAATGTCTTCAACTGTATTATAAACAATCATATTAATCCTCCAAACTCAGATATGTCACCTTTACAACGCCCTCCG
>CASFUI010000307.1 GCA_949297565.1 uncultured Eubacteriales bacterium | reverse complement strand
TCAGATATATTTTATACTATATGATTCACATATGGCAGATAAATAGGAGCGTTTATTTCTAGAATGATGTCCACCCCATAAATTTGTAAATACAATGCTATTTGTATGTTTTATAATATTTTCAACAAATGTAGCTGGCGATTCATAGTATACAACAGGATAACCTAAAGTTTGTAGTGCACTAATGATATCTGTTGTTACTGTTAATGAGGAAAAATCTAATTCTTCCGAATACATATTAATTTCTGAGTTTATTACACGCTTTTCCGCAACAACAACAATTTCAGGCTTTCTGCTCATATTTTGGATCCTCTTATCTTTCTCAATTAAATATAATCATTCATTTCCCAGACTTTATTGGATAATAAGGTATTATCCTACAAATATTTTTTAAACAATTAATTTCTAATTATTTATAAATTATCCATCAATCATTTTCTCCCCATGACTGCCATATAAAATCCAACATCGCTTCATCAATATATAAAGCAGTCACTTGTTCATCATTAGCATTCATTGTCTTTGATTTATAAAAATCTCAATTTATCTTGATTACATCGCCCCAAAATCCATTTACACAAGTACAGATTTTGGAAATTGCTCATTTCCTTCTAACTTATAAACGTATCAATTTTCCTAATCCGAAAACCTGCTGAAAATATTGTAAAACAAGAATATAACCACAATATATAATTTTTAAGGTATGTGAGACAATACCAAAAATTCACTACCTTTTTCCGAACTCTTTTGCACTTTTATCCCCCCAAAAAAGAAATCTATTCTCAATCTCTTTTACTTTTAAAATAATCTGATAAATATATGACTTATAAAACAGCAGAGCTAACAGAAATTTACAACATAATTCTTTACAATTATCATATAAAGCTGCTTTTCGTATATTTTATCAAACCCCGCAGAATTTATCTCCAAATGTTTAACATCCATGTTTTTTGATATATACTTTTATCAATTTAAATATACACAATTAAACAATTACATTTAACCAACAGATAAATTTCTGACGGATAACACAAACTTATTTATTGATAAATTTTACCATACAACATACAAAAAGTCATTAAATTCTTCATATCCTATTAAGTGCTTTATTTTTATATATCAATACATGTTCATAACTTCGAGTTGTATCTTCCTTCTTGTCACCACATCCCATCAGCCCATCTTCCGGCGTTTTCCTTGTCTTTGACATACCTTCCGTCCCATCACCCGCAATATTTCGCCTCATGCACTTTCACGCCGCCAGCCTGCCATCTCAAACAGCTAACGCCGTTATCCTCCCCATAACCTCCACAACTAAAAATCAGCAATAAACACTTCTCCCACTAATTGATTGTGGTCGCTTGCTTTTGTTGCTAAATACTCTACGTTTTCCATATGAATTCCTTTTACGGCAAAATGGTCAATCTTAGTTCGGTATCTTGGAAATGAGCATTTTTCTGACGGCGTTATTAAAGAAAATTTATTCAGAGCAAACCAATATTTAATTCTGTGATAATTATACTCAAAATGTGCGTATTTTGATATTTTATCATTATCCCAATATGAGTATACACTGTCTGACGCTCTGAGTATACCGTATTTTCATCTGTGTTCCCCCCCTTTACTTTCTCCCAAGCAGCCTCTCATAGCGGTTGTACTTTTTCTGATTTACCTCAATAATATGTTCAATACCCATATTTTTGAGAATGTCAATATAATCGTCAAAATACTCAAGAGAAACCGTGCCTTTAATAAAGTCTATGCTCTGCTCCGCAACATATCTGGTGATATATTCTATTGGTATCTCCTGCTGTATATCCGATTTTGATGTATAAATAAACGGAAACGGCTTGCGGACATATTGTTCAAGTTCTCTGTCTATCTTGGAGTGCCACTTGGGAACGAGAGCGTCCGTTGCCTCCACCGACTGCCTTGATGGCAGGCATACCGGATTAATTCCCATTCGCTGGATAAAGTCATCGCTCAGAGCTTCCTTGGTAAAGCTTTTGCTGCCGTCGCTGTTCACCACATAGCTCTTACCCTCTATTCCGAAGCAATAAAGCGTCTGATTGCTCTCAGAAATCATGTAATCAAGCAGCTTAACCGCATCCACCGTATTTTCCCCGATTGTAACTCCAAAAAGTCCGCTGACGGCATTTCTTCCCACATAATATCCCTCGTACTCACCGGATAAAGGCTTTGCTCCGGCAAATACAGGCTTGCTTCCGTCATATTCCTCATACTGTGCGCTGTACAGCATAGACATGTGCCAGCTGTAATCAAAAATTATGCCTGTTTGATTATTTTTACATCTCTCTTTAATAGTATCTCTTCCCAGAATATCAAAGTCAGGCTCAAGCAGCCCCTCGTCGTAAAGTCCCTTCAGAAATTCCAGATACGCCCTGTAATTTTCGCTCTCATAGTACGCATACTTTACCTGTCCGTTTTCATCCGTATAAAACCCAGTCGCCAAATCCAGCCCAAAGGCAGGGCCGAACATATAAGGAAGAAAAGCGGCGGTAACGCTCATCGGTACCTCGTCGTCAGTTATGCCGTTGCCGTTCATATCACTGTCCCTGTAAATCCTGAGAAGCTCGACCAGTTCATCAAGCGTTTCGGGAGCAGCTTTGCCGACGCTCTCAAGCCATTCCTGATTGTACATCACACATGGAACATAATTTGATGTCAGCACAGTCTGAGGTACATAATAAATATGACCATCATCCGTGGTAAGAGACGCCTTAACATCAGGATTTGCATTGAGATACGCCTGAAAATTCGGCATATATTCCATATATTCGTCAAGTCTGGCAAAAATACCGGTGCTGATGTATTCCATATTTTCATCCAAGTCCGGCATCTGAACAATATCCGCCGGAGACTTTCCCTTTAACAGCAGCGCGCGCACAATATCATAATAAGTGTCAGGCTGCTTGAGCTTCCATTCTATATCATATTCTGATGCTTCCTCCATGCATTTGATAATTTCTGCTTCAGCGTAATCAACATCCGAATACCATGAATTTTGGGCAAGAACACTTATTTTAATTTTTTCGGTATTTTCCTGCCCGGATTGGCTGCACCCCTTCAGAAATCCCCCAACCAATATGAAGAGTGTCAAAATACAAATTACAGCAGCGCGCTGTCTGACTGAACAGTCCGCACCCAACCACCGTTTCATAATGCGGCTCACCCAAGCCGTTCTATTCACCCAAATACCCTTTATCCTTCCAAACATAACACTCATCTCCCCGAACGGCTAAACACCGTCTGAACTGCCGCACACAGCACATAATGAACATCATGCACTGTGATCAGCATATTCTACCTCCTCTTATATTCGCTCGGATTCACCCCCGTCACCGTTTTAAAATTTCTTCTGAACGTAAGCATACTGGTATACCCGCACATACCCGCTATATCCTCTAAAGAATAATTTTGATTCTCCTGCATAAGCCTCTTGGCATGCTCTATCCTGAGTTCCTGAACATATTGTATGTAAGTCATTCCCAGAGTCTTTTTTATCATTACCGAAATATATTTATTGCTGACGCCGAACTTATCAGTAAGCCTCGCAAGCGACATGTCCTTATCAGTGTAATTGGCATTAATCTCATCTATAATGTCACTGTTTAATTTTCCTATATCCGCCTTAGATTCCCTGAATTTTTTATACTCGCATCCCGCAGTCTCAAACACAGCCTTATAATATCCGAATATTTCCTCAATCGTGGCCATTCTGCTCATCTTCTCAAGATTAAACTCAACCACATTGCCCTGCTGAATATTTTTAAGTACCTTTGCCGCTGTAATATGGAGCTCGTCCAGCATCATTCCGATAACCTCAATATTATCGGAATACTTCTTCATATTGACACTCATTATATCATCAAGAATTTTGTTTATTTCACTGACATTATTATCCTTGACCAGCCTCGTGAGACGCTGCTCCGTATCCTGAGGAAAATAATACAGATTGCTGTGTTCAGTCTTCTCGTCACCGTAAAAATATACGGCGTTCCTTCCGCCTGTAACCATCATGTTTAACGCGCACACAGCACACCCGCACGCCTCGCCGAGCTGAGAAATATCGTCTCTTACTCTGTCCACGCCGATAGTCACCGCATATTCCCCGCTTCCAATACGCTTCACAAGGCGTTCAAAAATCTCATAATACAAATTTTCCAGACCATCGGCAACATCGCTGTTAATAATGGCAAATACATCTGAATCGTCTCTGTCATAAGGCATAATACTTGTCTCCTCATCAGACAATTCCGCAAAAATGGCTTCAATCAAATTATGAATTTTCTCATATTCCGATGTCTCCGCGGTTTTTCCTCCAACGTACGCTATATTAATATCACCTATAATGTAATATGGCTTCTGAAGCACCTTATACTCATCCGTAAGCATTGTCTTAACTCTGCCGGTCTTTGAGCTGCCGCTCATCATTTCATGAAACATTCCCTGCTGAACATAAGGCTTTATTGAAATCAGATGCTCCTTATATCCGTTTTTCTCACCTATTAAATTTTCTATTTCACGCGCAATTGTCTCAAACTCATTCGCCGACTGTTTTGCTCTGTCCGCGGAGTTTTCGTTAAGCCCCGACCTCCCTGATAATCCGGCATTTCTGTCTGAGTCAAAGCTCCCGGGTGATCTGTCCCCGTAAATAATATGTCCTATACTGTCCACCGGTCTGTAAAACTTTCCCGCCTCATATAAGGCAGCGAAAATAAAGACAACACAGAGCACTCCGGCTATACCGACAGAAATCACAAACCTGCTGTCAATCCTTACCGTAAAATTCTTTTTGTCTGCAAGCATACGATATGTCAGATCGGGCTCAAGTGAAGACTTCGTCTCATACCATACCCCCTCATCAATATCGCCCCTTGAATACAGGCATTCATCTCCGATAAACACCTGAACATTTCCGTATTCGTCCAGAATTTCATTCATCAGGCTGCTCATACAGCCGGAATTAAACAAAACACATATAACTCCCTCAGCATACGCCGAACTGTACTCCTGCGCATAAATAAGAAACTTTTTGTCAAATAAAATCTCACTGTTATCAATGGAAAACAAATCGTTTAACGAAGCGTTGACATATATTTTTTTAGTTCTCGGAAAATCAGACGGAATTTCCGCGTAATAAGCGCCGACCGAGGATACAGCCTTTGTTGCGCCGTCAAAAAACACTACCGCGTCATACAGCTCGACATTATACCTTGAAACAATATAACCGTTTATTTCATCCTGCACCTGACTCTCCAACCCTGTGTCCGGAACAATTCCCTTGTACGCCATAGCGTATGTATTTAACACATTTGAGCCCTCAAGGTTGGATGCCACAACCATTGCATCCATAATAAAAGCATCGGCTGCATTTGACATCTTATCCATTCCCGAAGCGTAATACTGCTCTCTGCGCTCCTCGTCCACCGTCCTCATCTCATAATACAGTATGCCTGTATATACGGCAAACAGCGCCACAATAATTATTACATATGAAAAAAACAACCCCTTAAATATCTTGCTTTTAAAAAACTTTTTGTCAACTATATTCTTCATATAAAAAACTCCCCTGATATCACCCCCATAACATGTAATAATTATATGTTATAGAGGTTATTTCTTCAAGGGAGTTTTATTATTGAGTACACATATTACAGTGTCAGTATACACGCTGTAATATATAGAGCTTACGCCTTATACCCGTCTTTTTCTGAAGATAAATGCTGCCGCCGCAAGGACTGATGCCGAGCCTGCAAGAAGCGCCGCATAAAACCATACCGGCGTATTATCACCCGTACCTACAGACGGTCCATCTGTATCAGTAATTGCATCTGCCTTCTGTAAATTGTTAATTGCAGTTTCTATTGCCAGAGCCATTTCCTCTACTTTATCCTGAGAGTCGATTCCATAATCTCTCACAACAGCGTTTACCGCTGCATCTACTGCTGTAAAATCAACATAATCTGCAGGATTTAACGACTGTGCTTTCTTTACCGCATTGTCAACATTGGTGTAATCAGCCCCCCAGTCGAGGAATGCAGAGAGCGTTATAGGCGTAGCACCGTCATCAATCTTTGCCTCGCTGAGAAGCGTAGCCCAATCAGCTCTCAATGCAAGATTATTTTCTCCTGAAAGCTCAACTGTTCCGAATTCATACATCTTTGAAGATTTTCCGCCGAGAGTGTCACTCCAGCCCTCTGGCGCGATAAGCGATTTGCCCTCGCTGCCAGGGAAATCTGTCGTCTCCACTGTCGTGTTGTAGAATACAACCTCTGATGTATTTGCAGCCCACGGTCTTCCGAAATATCCAGGCTTTGAGCGGTACTGAGACGCCGTATCCACTCCCGGTGTTGTGGAGGTGACATTGCAGCCGTACATGAGGTAGCCTCTTGAGCCCGCCTGCTGAGCCGCTGTAATATATGCCACGTCCGCATCTGCGTCGCTCGTGTTCATTAAAAGATTACATTTATAAAACACTGCTGTCATTCCGCCGAAAATATAGTCAACCGCACCGAGAACGTCGCACTGGTTGAAGAATGCTTTAATATTTGCATCTCCGTATAACGTATCCTGTCTTCCGATAAATTTACATCCGGTAAAGGTTGCATTATCCGCGAGAACAGCCATTGCTGCCGCTCTTTCCACAAAGCTTTTGTCCTGAACTGAAGTGTCTCCGGCAGTTGTAGGTCTTGTGCCTTTGCTGCCGGTCTCCCACTCTACAACAATATCATTCGCCTCTTTTTCAGAGATATATTGGTTGAATGAGTTTTCAAATACAATTCCGTCAGCTTTAAAGCCCTCTGCGCTTACAACAACCGTTGCGTTCCAGTATGAGCCGTCCGTTGAGCCGGAGCCCGGGTTATTCTTTGAGAGATAACCGTTCTCCTTATTTACTGCAAGCAGCTCTTCGTCATACTTACAGTCAGCACCCATGCTGTAATAATTATATCCGTGTCCGTAGTATGAAGTAATTCTTACTACATTTTCTCCTATATCAACACCGGAATTTTTAATTTCAAGACTAGCGTCGCTTCCTGCCGCGTTTACGATAGAAATATCAGGTATGTCGATTACCAGCATCTCCTCATAGTTTCCCGGGTCTACAACAATCTCTACTCTCTGACCTTCCTCTCTTCTCATCGCAGCAGCGGTGTCAAGAGCTTCGTTGATCGTCTTAAATTCTTTATCCTCTCCTACAAAGAGCTGTTCCCTGTATTCAACCTGGTCAGCCACAGCGATAGAAGTAAAATATGTCTGTCCTGCTCCTGCTTTTATAACCACTGTTCCGTCGCTTTCAGCCACATACTGAACAGACTCAATCAGGGTTGTACTTCCGCTGTTGCTGGTGATTGCCTCACCTCCGTTAATTGTAAAATCAGCGCTGTAACAGTAGCTCAATGTAACAAGCTGGTCAGCCTTTACAGGAATTTTAATCTCACCCTGAAGCTCGCCACTGGTACCGATAAGCAGGTATATTTTATTTTCGCTTACCATTCCGCCGAGCTCTAAGCCCGCATAATACATGCCGCCGTTTATAGTTTCAATACCCGGATTTCCGCCGTTTAACTCAGCAAAATTCCAGTACGACATCTCCTCAAATGATACCTTCTTTTCCACTGCAGCCCCGTTAATCTTTACATTAGAAACAGCCTTCTGCTTATAAGGCACGTTTCCAATTTGCTTAACCGACACAGTATACTCACCGTCTCTGAGGTAAATATTGTTGAGGTCGTCAAATGTGTATGTATATCCGCTCTCATTAATATTTGTAAATACAACGCTCGGAGACGCGCTGTCAGGAAGATTTTCAAACGACATTGTCACCTTATAAACAGGCTTTGGCGCAAATGTAATATTCTGTGAAATATCGGCGTCAGCCTTTAACTCTGTAATATCTGAAAGATAATAGTCGTTTACTCCCTCTGCTTTAATAGCATAGGTCACGCCCTTCTGGACATTAATTGTAAACTCGCTGCCGTTCATCTGAATTTCAGGTACATAAATGTAATTTTCATTTACAAGTGACAGCTTTAACGCAGCCAGCGCGTCATCACTGAGGCCCGTTATCTGTCCCGTAACAGCCGCAAGCTCAACAGCCTCTATTCCAATGTTAAAGGTTGTGTCTCCGGCTCCCTTTTCAAGCTTTAACACGTTATCGGTATTAATCACATAACCGTTAGCGTCCAAAAGAGATACACTGTAATCATACATTTCATTCAAGTATACAGAATATGCCCCATCCTCAGGCTTAACGCTCACAACCTCACCTGTCGATGTGTTTGTAAACGCAATACTGTAACCTCTCTGCTCAATACCCTGCGCTTTTGAGGTGTCAACACTTCCGCTTACCACAACAGGCTGAGTGTGCTCTCTTACAGCTCTGAAAACCACAAGCTTTTCATTTGTGGAATAAATTTTGTATACTCCGTATTCCGGAGCGGAGAACTGAATTTTAACTCCGTCGACATTGCTCTCTGCTGTCTGAATTTTTCCGCTCGGTGATTCGCACACAATAGTCGATGCACCGCCGTTAGAGCCTGTATACAGTGTCAGAATATCATTTTTATAGAGTTTGATACCCATATAAACCACAGGTGTCGTATTATTTGAATACAGATATCCTGTGAGTGCTGTTCCGTCAATAGTTCTCAGACTTCCCGCATCATATCTTGTAATCGCGGTGTTGGATGTTCTTATTCTGTTGTTTGTCTTTCCTCCGGGATTAAAGAAAAGCTCATCCGTAGAGAATGTACCTATAGTATTTCCCTCGCTTCCCACAGCAACAGTTGACGGATACCATGAATTGATGACATCCTCTGTAAGCATATTATTGTACAGGCTTTCATCAAGCTTCTCAGCTCCGAAATCCCACACATCCGCTTTGCCGTTGCCCGCGGCAGTCGGAACATCTGTCCTTGCCGGCTCATTCGACACGTTAATTCCGTGAAGATACATCTCTGAATCCTCCAATGAGGAAACTGTAAATTTTAATGTCGTTGCAACTCCCTCATACTTAAAGCTGACCGAAGACAAACCATCCTCCTTTCCATCCATGAGAGGCTGTTTTGTATCTGAAGTAAATGTACCCTTCTTTGAAGATGCAACTATCATTCCCTCAGGGTCGCCTCCGTACTGGCAAAGATTAAATGTAACGGTAGCGTCTCCCGCCACTTTTACCTCAAATGAATTTCCGTTAAAAAGAGCCAATCCGTGCTGTGTGTCGTGCATGTACAAATCGCCCGCGCCGTTTATGGTCAAGAAACCGTCTGACGATGTGAGCGCTCCGCTGAGCGGGTGTTCACTGTCATAGCTTGCAGGTACTACAGAGCCGTCTGCAAAATTATAGACAAAAACCGAATCCTTTACCGCTCCGTTATCATCAGGAACATCCTCAGTCAACGGCTCCACAATCAGAACAGGGATATAAATTGAATCGTCAAATCCGCCAATCGTTATAGTTGTGGCAGCCTCCCCTGCGTATTTAAATACAATCGCAGATTCGTCCTGGTGATAGCATGCCGCCGTCTTTGCCTCTTTCTCCTCTGAATAGCTTCCGTCGGCGCTCACCGCTGTAATCTTGCTGCTGCCCGTATACTGACAGCCTCCGACCGTTATTTTGCTTGGTCCGCTTACCGCAAGCTCAAGCGTATTTCCGGGCTTGAACTGTACTCCGTGCTGAGCTCCGTTGTAACTGTATGCATTCTGTGTGCCCACTTTTACGGTAAGATTACCGTAGCTTACATCACTTTTACCGTCGGTATCCGTCGGTATAATTGAACCGTCACGGAAATCGTAAACAACGCTTCCGTCAGCCGGCTCTTTCGCATCATCCGCCGCAAACGCCGCTCCTGTCCCAAAGGACAAGCCTGCTGGAACTGCAAGCATAACTGCCATTACCGCAGCCAGCAAAGCAGAAATTTTCTTTTGCAGCTTTCTGTTTTTCATAAAACCCATCGCTTAACCTCCATAAATTAAATTTTTATAAAATAATTTTATATAAAATCCATATAAAAGGTTAGTATCATTT
>CASFUI010000306.1 GCA_949297565.1 uncultured Eubacteriales bacterium | reverse complement strand
TTCAAGCATGATTTGCCTGTTGTACGGTTTATGCGCTGAGTGCTCAATTATGAGCAAGCTGCGAAGCAGCTGGAAAGCTACACGGGCTGAACTGTTACCATTTTCACACATTAAAAATTTTAGAGATAGCTAGTGATAACAAGAAGCATATCTGCCGCAATCTTTATCGATACAAAAATCATGGGAATATACTCAGCAAATTTCATCGCGCTGATATTGCTCTGATTTTTAATTTCCTCATGCTTGTCAACCAGTTCATTATTTCTCTTAATAATTGTATTCATCATCTCATCAATATCATCTGAAGGTAATTCAGATACAGAGTAAAGAGTTCTGACTGTTGAACAAATATCCAATATTTCAAACTCATTCATAAAAGAATAATAAGGCTTTACGGATGACGGGTTTTCATCCAGCTCATATATAAATTTCCCAAGTGACTCCTTCATAACCGCCGGACAATTACTATACGTCTCACTGACCGCGGCTTGAAGGGGCGCATCCTGCAAGCGTATAACCACATCCCTAAGCCAGCCGGAAAAAGCTATGTAAACGTCCTCCTGAAGTCTTTTAAATGCCTTCTGCCTGTTAAAATAAGGTACAGAAATTATATACAAAGCACAGCCCCAAAGTCCTATTGTCCAAATAACATTTCTCATCAACAACGCCAAAACTCCCAGAAATGCCATTAAAAATGAGACCACCACTGCAAATATTTTCACACTCTTGCTGCTTTCACCAAATACAAGCCTGTAATCCTTCATAACCCGCTTATCTGTACGGTCATTCGCCAGCCAATTTCTGCAATATGCAGTATTTACATATAAATAATATAATATATTGATAATTACAAACAGCAGCGACGCAATCTGATATTCCCACCTGTCAGAAATACTCAGAGAAACTCCCGCAGAGCCTTCAAGAACTGCACTTATTACAACCGACACTGATGCAAGCACACAGCTTAAAATAATGCCTATAATTGAATTTCGTCTTACAAGACGTATATCTTCCTGATATTTATACACACGCTTTACCCAGCCGTTAAAATCGTCAATGAGAATATCAAGAGAGCGATGATATTTTCCTCCCTTTTCCTCTATTGAAATCAACAGCCTGTGCAGTGTTTTAATTTTGTGACACGGATAGGCCTTTTCTATCACTGCAAGCGCTTCTTCATATACCCCCGAAGAAGTATCCGTCTCCAGTATACGCACAGCCTTTTCCACAACTCTCTTTGCCTTCCCGCTCAATATCTGAGAAGTATCTTTTAACGCTGAATTAACTTTAGGACTTCTCTGAAATGAATAAGACATCTGGTGAAGATAAACGTCCACGTCATTAAACCTCATATCCTCCTGAAGCTGTAAAAAATAATAAAATATAACCATGGGAGTAATAAACAGAGCTGTAAGTTCTGCCGCCGCAATGCAAATAAAATTCATCCTGTATACCGAGCATAACACAGCGATAACTGTAAGCATAATGACAGACATCACCACACTTTTCCTGAAAGCATATTTTCTTCCGCTGTCATTTGCCATATCTTTTATTTTCCCTATATTCTTGTAAGTGTCCTTTATTCTTAAACGCATTAGTTACCCCTTTCACTATGCATATGGATTGTCTATACCATAACTGCAAAATCTCTTAATTATATCCTCCGGTATTTCCTGCATTGTAAATTCCGAATTCTCATATATCACAGTACAGATATTTTCTCTGTCAACTCTGTTAAAAAAGGCCACCTCCTGAATTTTTCTTTTCTCTGACTTGTCGCATGTGACCAGCACACCAACGTCAATATATTTATATATGCTGTTTATAAATCTGTCAGTGACATTGCTCTCTCCCAGCATATTATACATTCTGTCCGGTATTCCCCTGACGCTGTCCAGATGCATTGTTGTCATACAGCAGGCACCTGTCGAAAGAGAGTTTAACAAATCCAGAACCTCGGCGCCCCTCGATTCCGACAGCAGCATCCAGTCCACATTATGACGCAGCCCTGCTCTGATAACCTGAGAATACGAAAATCTGTCATCCACAAAAAATTCCACACATTTTTTTCCGGGATTAATCATCCTGTAATGAATCTCCTGATTATCCTCATATACACCAACCTTTTCATCAGCTGATATGTAGGTTGACATATATTTTAATAATTCTGTTTTCCCCGCATGAGGCTGACCGCCTATTACACAGTTCATATGTGCCCTTGTACAGTTCTCAAGAAGATTGATTAATGTCTCAGGCGCGTAACCGCTCTCAAGAAGAGTCTCATGATTAAATCTTATGTAAGTTGGAATTTTTCTGATTGCAACACTTTTTCTTCCGCATCTGGCCTCATGCCATATGGAAATCCTTAAATTTTCTGTGTTTGCTTCAAGAACAGGATTGGCCCTGTTAAAAGATACCAGCATAATATTGGCAAGACGAATAGACAAATTATCAACAAAAGCCTGTGAAAGTTTCTTTTCGGAAACATAACTGCCTCTTTTTAAATGGGTAATCCAGAGATTATACCCATCCCATTCAATATCTGTAATTTCTTCATCTGCTATCTCCTCTCTCAATTCACTAAACAGCTCATCGCTGTGATGTTCTATAAAATCTTCAACCTGCGACTCTCTCAATTCTGCTCAACTCCATCTATGGCATCCGTAATCTGCTTTTCGTAGGATATGTTTTCTACTGCCGTTTTTGTCTTGGAATTGACTATACTCACTACCGCGACTGTGAGGAGCACGGCTGCAAGAACCCCAGCCAGAGCGACAACAACCTTTCCGTAATGTTCAATAATATCATGCATACCTTTACCTCCTTAAATATAATATATATTGATTACAATAAATATACTATCACACTAAAATGTATTTGTAAAGCATTTTTATATCAAATATATAATTTATTTACTAAATATAAATTTTAAAATTATTGATAACATCCAGAAAATGTGATTTACGCTAATATACAATTTAAATCATACCCTTAATATTGCAGAAAAACCTGCACTAAAAAAATTATATGCTCCCTCCCCGGCAGACAAGTTTTTATTATCTCACTTGTCTGCCCGGAAGGGAGCATATCAATAATGATTTATTGTCTTGTATATGAAAACTGTTCTGAATTTCTCTCAAGCGTCAGCCTGTCGCTCTCAAGAGTATACTTATACTCCTTTTCCTCTTTCTGTTTTAAAATTTCAGTTGTAATTTTTATAGTATCACCGCTCAGCTCATATGAAAAAGATGCTGAAATATCCCCCATTGACAGTTTACCGGTACCGTCCTCATTAAAAACATATGTTGTTTCTGTGCCGCTGTCAGCCTTCCAGCTTCCGACAATCGACGGCTTTGTCTTTTTACCGCAGGCAGCAGTTGAAAAAATCAGGACGATGACAACCGCCGCCGCAAAAAAGCGCTTGCAGTACTTCATACGCATTTCCTCCTTTGAATTATAATTCAAGTTCCTCCAGCTTTTTTACAATATACGGAAATTCCATTCCGTGTGATGCCTTTACTAAAACATTATCTCCTTTTTTTAACAGCAAAGAAAGCTTATCTGAGAGTTCCTCCTTAGTCTCAAATACATGTATTTCACAGCGACGCGCCGCATCGGAATAACCGGAGGCAGACTGCAAATAAGCTTCGGCGCCTCTCGCTATATGGCTCGCAAGCTCACCGACCGTTAAGAGAACATCAATATTCTTTTCAGCAATATGCTCTCCTATCTGATAATGAAGCTTCTCTTCCTCATCTCCAAGCTCAAACATACTTCCAAGAACTGCAACTTTTCTTCCCCTTGCAGACGCAAGTACATCAACAGCCGCTTTCATCGATACAGGATTTGCATTATAACAGTCGTCAAGTATTAAAAGACTTTCCGTCTTAATAATATGATTTCTCCCTGCAATTGTCTCAAGCTCAGCTATTCCCTCGGCAATCTCCCGTGACGACAGACCAAACTCCGCTCCTACTGCCGCGGCAGCCATAGCGTTATACACCATATGCTCTCCCGCGACAGGTATTGATACTTTAAATTCATTTACACCGTCTGACGCACGCACATTGCACAGCACGGCAGTCATGCCTTCAAGTCCGTTATTAACAATATCCTTTGCGTAAATATTCTCCCTGTTCTCAATGCCGAAGAAAACCGGCTTTTTGCCGTAAACCTCTCTAATCGTTACAAGTTTGTCGTCATCACCGTTTAGTATAGCCGTCCCGTTTGGATTCATCGACTTGAAAATTTCGGTCTTGGCTTTTAAAATTCCGTCCCTTGTCTTTAAATTTTCAAGGTGGCACAATCCTATATTCGTTATCACACAGATATCAGGCTGTGCAATCGCAGTCAGTCTTGTCATCTCCCCGAAATCGCTTATTCCCATCTCAAGCACAGCAATCTCATCGTCATCCCGAAGCGTAAAGACCGTAAGAGGAAGACCTATCTCATTGTTAAAATTGCCCTGAGTCTTTCTGACTCTGTATTTACGGGAAAGCACGGAGGCAATTGTCTCCTTTGTGCTGGTCTTGCCGACACTTCCCGTAATTCCAACCACCTTTATATCAAGCTGCCTTCTGTAAAATGCGGCAATCTGTTTCAAAGCCTCAAGCGAAGATTCCACCTGTATGTAAGGTCTTTTCTCACCCGGCAGCTCTCTCTGCGATACGCAGCACGCAGCTCCTTCATCAAAGCACTTTCCTATATAGTCATGTCCGTCGCTTCTTGCACCGCAAATTGCGATAAAAATGCCGTCCTTTTCAATTTTACGGCTGTCAGTTGTTACTGAAGAAACTTCTTTATCCAGAAACGCTTCGTCTCCGTGATATATGCCATGACATGCATCTGCCACAGCCCTAAGCGTCATTCCCTTCATGATAATCCTCATTCCGCTTTGCAGCACTACATATATTTTTCCATAGATAAATCCACCAGCTTCTGTGTCAGCTGGTCATAAGACATACCTACAACCTGAGCCTCCTGAGGAACAAGACTTGTAGGTGTCATTCCCGGGAGTGTGTTTATTTCAAGGCAGAAAATTTCATTTTCTTCGTCCATAAGCGCATCAATTCGCGCAAACGCTTTTACTCCGACCGCATCACAGGCCTTCTCTGCCATGCGCATCATTCTCTTAGCCGTCTCCTCGTCAATATCCGCCGGACATGTCTCTTTTGTAGCTCCGGCACTATATTTATTTTTGTAATCATAAAAACCATTTACAGGCTCTATCTCAATAACAGGAAGTGCCTTTCCGTCAATCACCGCAACTGAAAACTCTCTTCCCTTGATATATTCCTCAACTATAATTTCGTCTTCATATGAAAATGCCAGCTCAACCGCCGCCTTAAACTCCTCTTCATTTGAAACAATAGATACGCCGACACTTGAGCCTCCGCAGCACGGCTTAACAACACATGGAAAAGGAACATACTCTATTTTGTGACCCTTTCTGAGTCTTACCCCCTTAGGCATCGGTATCCCCTCAGTCACGAGTATTCTTTTCGTCAAATATTTATCCATAGAAATGGCGCTGCTCAGATAATCGGTACCGGTATACTTTATTCCCATTAAGTCAAATGCCGCCTGTATTTTGCCGTCCTCACCGTTTGCACCGTGAAGGCCTATAAACACAATGTCAGCAGCCTTGCATACCTCAAGCACCATTGGACCAAAAAATCCCTCACCTGCTTCGGCACGTTTTTTTTCAGTTTCTTTAATTTCTGAACTTTTTTCTGACAATTCTGCCGTAAGCTCTTCAAGATTATTTTCATCGCTGAAAAACGCATCCGTATCGCTGTACATTGTTGTTCCGAAAAAAACATCTATAATATTTGCCCTGTGACCGTTTCTCCTCAAAGATGCACATATAAGCTTACTTGAAACTAAAGAAACCTCTCTCTCTGTGCTGGTTCCTCCAGCAATTACAACTATATTCATAATGAATCCCTTTCATACAAAGACAATAATTTTCCACAATATTCACATAGTTATACACATTTTCAGACAATTCAGAGAACATGTACATATATCCCACAAAATTCAAATAGCAGCAGCCAAGTGTCTAAAAAGACACTCAACTTGCCGCATTTAAAAATCAACGCTCCTTCAATGGAACATATTTATTATGAGGACATACATTCTTGTATGCAGGACGAATAATTTTGCCGCAATTAATAAGTTCCTCAATACGATGTGCACTCCATCCTGAAATTCTTGCAACTGCAAATATAGGTGTATACAACTCATGCGGAAGACCTAACA
>CASFUI010000305.1 GCA_949297565.1 uncultured Eubacteriales bacterium | reverse complement strand
TTTGAAAGATTCTTCATTCCAAGTTTGCTTACAAGCTCGTTTGTAATATTTCCTGCCATTGACTCAACACCCTCAATCTCTGTGGCTGCAAGACCGGCAATAATAGCTACTACCTCATCGGCGACGCGCACCTCTCCGATATTGACATTCTCATGAATGCTGTAGCTGTTTCCTTTATCTTCAAACTCTTTAGTCATTACGAACCTCCTAAATCGATTATTATTAGGTTCATTATAATAAATAATGCTAATTATTGCAAATGTTTATTGTAATCTTATCTGCCGTGACACCTGTTTTTCTTTTTACAATATCCTCAATCTGAGCTCTCTGCGTATCGTCAAGTCCAGTGGAGTTTACCACCACATCGACATTTCCGTCAAGCATGGACACGACTACGTTAGTAAATCCCTTTGCCTCAAGGAGAAGCTCAGCGGCAATTTCCTTCTGTGATGTATCGCTTATCTCCGCAAGCTTATTTACAGCCTCCTGCTTGGAAGCCTCGTCTAAGGCCTCGTTGTTTACTATTTCCATAAGCATCTCTTTATTTTTTGCCCTGAGCTGCTCTCGGTTAAGCTTCGCCTCAGAAATAACGCTGTCCGAAACTCCCTGTCCCGATGTAAGCACAACCGAACCCGGCTCCATCAGGGATTCCTCGTCTGGCTCAGCGTCGTTATTTACAATTTCACCGGTATTTTCGTCTATCACAACCCCCTCTGAATTAACATCCTCCGAATCTTTTACTGAAATTATGTCAGAAAGATTTCCCGTATAGTTTATGTAGCCAGCAACGGCTATCATAATTGCAAGAGCAGTAATTATAACCTGATTTTTTTTTATTTTTTTCAATGCAGCCTCCATATTTATGACATTTTTAATACTTTTATTTTATGAGCGGGTATTCCAAGCAATGCTTCCAGCGCCGAAGTAATATTAGATGCAACCGAGCCGTTACCACCTCCCTCTGCTACAATTACCACACCCTCAACCGTTTTGTCATCCGTCTGTCCCATTGTGACCATTACGTTGACCTTTCCGACGCCCTCAACCTCCGCCAGCAGTTTTTCAATCCGCTGTTCCATGTATACGTCATAATCGGAGAGCGCCTCCTGTGAAGCATCATTTAAGCCTGAGATTCCTCCTGAACTGTCCGACGTATTTGTGTCGCTTTTCACAGGAATGGCAACCACAAGCATTAATACTCCTATAAGTACTACTATTAATATTTTTTCCTTTCCCGATTTATTCAAAAACTTTTCAATTATTTTGCTGTCCATGCTATTCCCCATTTCCGGAGCGTTTTACGCGACGGGGCGGCGCAAATATCAGATTTGCGTCTGCCATCATGGCTGTTTGTAACGCTCCGGCGCAAACAGCCATGTTCAAAATAAGCTGTTGAGCCTATTTTGAACATTATTCCCCATTTCCCGCAAGATATATATTTACCTGCCCCGGATTCAGCTCATAGTAATCCGCAAGCGTCTCCTTAAGCCCGACAACTTCAGCGGAAATCACAGAGCCGACTCCGCTGTCCTGATTGTCATAAAATTTTTCTCTGTCACGGCTTGATACAGAAATTTCTATTTCTTGTATTTGCGCATAGCTTTCGCTCTCCGCATCAGTGTCAATTACAATATCCACATTAACCGGTGTCAGACCTGTTTCAAGCACTCTTTTTTCTATAAAATCCCTGTGCTCCTGAAGATATTGCTCCAGTATTTTATCCTCCGCCATATCCTTTGAGAACTGAATTTCTCCTCTCAGTTCCTCCATTTGACCTATATTCTGAAAATACTCCAAATCCAGATAGTTTCCCGCTTTATCAGACATAAGATTAATCAGCGGAGACACGCATACCGAGGTAATAAGAATTCCGCACACAAGTCTTACAAAGCTCTCATACTTCTCATTCGGCAGAAGGTGAAGTATAATCTCCGAGAGCACGCTTATGACAAAAACCTGTTTTATCCACGCCAAAACACTATCCATAAATCCCTCCGCTCAGGAATTAATATTTGTGACCATACAGATAATAGCTACAAGCAAAACAAACAGGCATGCCGACATGAGAACAATCAGTGTCATAAGCCCTATAACCGTGCTTGCCGCATCCACAACATTAACGAATTTTTTGTCGGCAACCGGCTCAATTACGGCTGCAATTATTTTTAAAATGACAGTCATAGAAGCGAGCTTTATTATGGGCATGCCGACAACCGCGAGCATCACAACCATTCCGGCTATACCTATTCCGTTTTTTATTATTGTTCCAGCAGAGAGCAGCGCCGATGAAACCGTCTCAACCGAATCCCCTACACCTGGGATAATTTTAAGCGCCTTGAAGGCAACACGTTTTTTTACTGTATCGGAGAGCGGAACAATCATTCCCTTTATGCAGCTCACGCCGGAAAATACCGTCAGCACTGCTCTGCATGTCCATTTCACAACCGCAGGAATAAGCGAGCATATTTTTGTAAACCTGCCTCCCGAAGTAAACGAATCCGCTATTGTGAGCATGAAATCAATTCTTACAAGCCCCAGAAGTACATTTTTAAACACAAGATTTACAACCGTTATCATCATAAGAATTATCTCATAATATACGCCGCTTGTTATGCTTCCCGTAACAAGCGTTACCGCCGATAAAAACGCCGGTATAACAGCCTTGTAAATTCTCAGGCAGCTTTCAAGAGCATCGCTGCACACCTTTCCGGCAGAGTAAAAAAAACCTGCGAGAATTGTTGTGAGCGCTATGTACAAAATAATCTGTGAAATATCCGATACCTGCTTCTGGTTAAACGCAGGAAGTATCAGGTTTAGCCCTGCCGAAAATACAGCCAGCAGGATTATTTTCATGATCAAAGTCCTGTTCTGCTGAAAAGCAGATATAAAAGTATTTAAAATAATATTTAAAATACCCTTTTCCGAAAAATCACTATTTATTATATTATTTACAATAGATTTAAAACTCAAATCTCCAAAAATATCGCTGTACTCGCCTACCACTTCCTCCATATCACTGAAATCAAAATCATCAAGAGTAATTGATGAACTGCCCTGCTCATTCCGCGCGTCACCGGCGTCCGCCGTATCTGTGCCGCAGAGCATTACACAGCATATCAAAGCTGAAATAAAAATCAGTATCCTACGCATTTTGCCACCGTCTCAAATAATAAGCTCACTACCGGAATGCTAACCGCAGCTATGGTTATCTTTCCAAACACCTCAACCTGCCCCGCCACTGCGCTGTAACCGCTGTCCCTGCACAAATCAGCCGTAAACTGTATGACATACGCAATTCCCACAATTTTAACAAGCAAAGAAATATACTGCCCCGCACCGTTTAAATAAGCTGACAGCTTGGTTATCTGAGCAATTATACCCGACAGCTTTCCTGCGACAGCAATAATTATCAGTATCGATACCGCCATAGTAACAAGCAGATAGAGCTGGCTTCCTGCATTTTTCAAAATCATTGCAAAAAACACGGCGCAAACTGCTGCCGCAGCAATTTTAAGAACTTCCATTTTAATCCCCATTCCTTTGCTATTCATGCATACAACACTAAAAATCAAACAGTTTTCTCATATTTTCAAATAAATCAACAATTATAGGCACAATCCAGTACAGCACCAGCAACAGGCCGGCAAGGCTTGTCAGAAACGCGTGTTCTTCGCGCCCGCTGTGCTTCAGGACCTGACTGAGCACCGAAACCAGTATGCCAACCGCAGCAATTTTAAAAATCAGACTAACTTCCACACTTTCCTCCCTGCTGACTAATATAAAAAGTCCTTCTGCCGTTATCCGTTATATTTACAAGTCATATCAGAACAAGCACCAAAAATATTCCGGCAGCAACTCCAACACATCTGTATATACGGCATTTTACCGAAATTTCATCCTGTGCCTGATTTATTACTGTCTCAAGCTGCTGCACCAGACGTTCTATAAACTGGAGCTGCATAGCTGTGTCAAGATGAAGGGGAATACTCCCGAACTCTGCAGCCAGCCGGCAGTCGTCACCTGTCAGACAGTTTCCGGAAAGCTTTTCCCTCACAGCCTTTTCCCATAACACATCAAAGCTTTCTTTTGTATCTAAAGACGCCATGCTTTCATACATAGTCTCATAAAAATTTTTTATATATTCATCCCTGTTCTGCACGGCAATATTTCTGAACACCTCTGGAAGACTGCTTATTCCGAAACGTATCTCACCTGCCGCCAGCGTCCATGAATTTTCAAGTTCTCTAAGCCTCTTAATGCGCAGCCTGTTCACCGTTCCAAGATATAATCCAAAAAGCGATGATGCGGCGAGTATAAGAACTGCCCCTGAAATTTTCAGTATAATAACCTCATTCAAGCTTTCTCTCCTCCTCAATCGTTCCGGCTCCGAACCTGTCGGATATTACCACCGCCCTCTCAAATCCGTCAGCTCCGAGCAGAGATATTAATTCCGGACGCTTATAACAGTCTTTTATACTGTATCCGTGAACGGAAGCCAAAACCTTGCACCCGCAGCAGATTATCTGCCTTACAGCTTCCATATCCTCACGTCCTCCGAGCTCATCAACCGCTATCACCTCCGGTGACATAGAACGCACCAGCATAAGCATCCCCTCCGCCTTAAGCCCCATGTCCATTACATCTGTTCTGGGGCCTATGTCATTTTGAGGTATTCCTAAATGGCACGCTGCAATTTCAGACCTTTCATCCACCAGAGCAACCTTCATAGGACGGCATTTT
>CASFUI010000304.1 GCA_949297565.1 uncultured Eubacteriales bacterium | reverse complement strand
GCTGCTCTGCCTCCTCATCAGCGATGCTGCTGCCGACCTCAAGCTCTTCGAGCTCCTCACATGTCACTGTGAGCGCCACAATGGCTTTTACGCTGACCTTGCGTGAATTAATCGCCTTGACTGTCAGATCCTCAAGCCGGGCGTCGCAGGTGACATATGTACCCTCAGAATCCTCTGAAAGATTTATATTTTCATCAAAATTCATACTGCCCGCCATTTTATACGGCATAACCTTCTGGCTGTTGTCATCGTTTCCGCAGTACACAAAAGCAAAATCAAGGCAGCCCTTTACCTCCGCTCTGTCCGAATTAACCTTAACGCTGTCAACGCGCGGATTTCCCCACTCCTTTATAATTACGTCGATATCCGCCTTGGTGTCAGGCACATTGAAATCATCATCCAGCGTAATCTGAAGAGTATTTTTACATTTTACCCTGTTCTCATGAATTCTTTCTTTATTGATTTTCAAGCCATAGCCCCCTTTTATTAAATTAGGAATTTTTATAGATTTACGAGCTTCTTTACTGTAAATATTTATTCTTATCTACATCTTAAATATAACCGATTCTTCTCTCTTTTCTATTTTCAGCACTATATAAGGTGTTGTAGCTGTCTGCGTGACCGATTCCTGCGCTTTTGGTCCTATAAGGCTTATGTCAACATAAATTGCGTTGTCTCCGAGATAAACGTCATTTACACTTATGCTGTAGCCGCTGGTAGGCATTGTTCCATAACCCGCAACCATATATGTATAATCCTTTGTCGTATATGTCATTCTCAGCGTATTTTCTTTTTTTTCATCAATCAGCTTCTTAAGCTCTGCCGGTAAATCCTCGTCCTCCACCACCGTAAAATCCAGCGATTCAACCTTATTGCTCCCCACTCCCTTTATTGAACAGCCAAAAAATCCACCAGCCAGAACAACAATAAAAATAACCGCCGTAACTCTCATTAACCTTTTCAACATACTCTCCACCACCTTCAAGCAAAAAATCCCTGCAACAAGACTTAGTAACATCTTATTACAGGGAACCTGACATTATTCAATTATCTTTACTTTTTATCTTCCTGAAAGCATATTTTCCGGCTAAATCACTTTTTATATAAAACTTTATGACTCTATGAGACTGCATATCCTTTTTTGCGAATTACATCGATAACTTCGTCTACCAGCCTCTCGCAGGTATCTACAGAGTCCGCCTCTACCATTACCCTTACAACAGGCTCAGTACCGCTCTCTCTCACAAGAATGCGCCCGTTCTCTCCGAGGCTGCCTGCCGCCGTCTCGACAGCATCCCTCACGTCGCTGTCATTTTGAGCCTCTGTCTTATCTGTGACACGGATATTCTTAAGCACCTGAGGATAAACCACAACAGGCGCGGCGAGCTGACTGAGCGTTTTCTTCTTCGCAATCATAACCTCCATCATCTTAATCGCCGTGATTATTCCATCGCCGGTGGTAGCGTACTTGCTGAAAATTATATGGCCTGACTGCTCTCCGCCCAGACGGTAGCCGTTCTTCTGCATACAATCATATACATATTTATCGCCTACGGCAGTTTTTTCGTATTCTATTCCTACCGCGTCAAACGCCTTGTACAGCCCGAAATTAGACATAACTGTGGTAACCACCTTATTGTCCGCCAGCTTTCCGCGCTCCTTCATATAACAGCCGTAAATATAGAGGATATGGTCGCCGTTGACAACATTTCCGTTTTCGTCAACACACAGACATCTGTCCGCGTCCCCGTCAAACGCAAAGCCAACGTCAAGATGCTCTCTCTTAACGAGCTCACAGAGACTTTCAATGTGCGTCGAGCCGCAGTCTTTATTAATATTAAGACCGTCCGGCTGGGCATGAATAACATATGTCTTTGCCCCCAAGGCATCAAAAATGCTCTTGGCAAGAGACCACGCGCTTCCGTTTGCGGCGTCAATCCCCACGCGCATTCCCTTAAACGAATATATCGCGAGGCTCATTAGATACCCCATATATCTGTTGCGCCCTGCCGCATAGTCAACCGTGCGTCCTATATTTTCTTTAGTCGCAAACGGAAGCTCCTCCGTCTCTCCGTCAAGATACTTTTCTATCTCTCCGATGACATCCTCCCTCATTTTCTCGCCCTTATCGTTAATCAGCTTTATACCGTTGTCATAAAACGGATTATGGCTCGCCGAAATCATAATACCGCAGTCAAAATCCTCTGTTCTTGTGACATATGAAACGCTCGGTGTCGTCGTTACATGCAGAAGATACGCATCCGCACCTGAAGCCGTAAGACCGGCAACGAGGGAATACTCAAACATATAGCTGCTTCTTCTTGTATCTTTTCCTATCACAATCTTAGCTTTTCCGTCATTGTGATTTCTGCCGTAAAACCAGCCCAAGAATCTTCCGACCTTGTAGGCATGTTCAACCGTTAAATTGACATTCGCCTCACCTCTGAAGCCGTCAGTTCCAAAATACTTTCCCATATTTTCCTCATTTCCGCATTAATGCATTATTTTTCATACCCATTAGGATTATTTTTCTGCCAGCGCCATGAATCCTCGCACATCTTAAACAAATCCCTCTTTGCCTTCCAGCCAAGCTCTCTCTCCGCCTTTGACGCATCGCAGTAGTTCACCGGAATATCCCCCGCCCTGCGCGGCTTAAATTCAAACGGAATCTCAACGCCTGATGCGCGCTCAAAGGTATGAACGACATCGAGCACCGAATAGCCGTTGCCTGTACCCAGATTATATATTTCAAGCCCCGGCTTGCTTTTAAGCTTTTCAATCGCCTTTACATGTCCGTCAGCCAAATCAAGAACATGTATATAATCACGAATGCATGTGCCGTCAGGAGTATCGTAATCATTTCCGAAAACTCCAAGACATTTCAGCTTGCCAACCGCAACCTGCGTTATATAAGGCATAAGATTGTTTGGAATTCCGTTCGGATTTTCGCCTATCATTCCGCTCTCATGCGCACCGATAGGATTGAAGTATCTGAGAAGAATAACATTCCATTCCGCGTCTGACTTGTAAATGTCTGTCAGAATCTGTTCAAGCATTGCCTTTGTTCTGCCATACGGATTAGTTATCTCACCCAGAGGACATTCCTCGGTAATAGGAACAAACGCGGGGTCACCGTATACTGTCGCCGATGAAGAAAATATTATATTCTTAACACCGTGATTTCTCATCTCGTCAAAAAGCACCAGCGAGCCCGATATATTATTAATATAATATTCAAGCGGCTTGACAGTAGACTCACCAACCGCCTTAAGTCCGGCAAAATGTATGCAGCTGTCAATATTTTCCGTCTGAAACAGCTCTCTTAACAGCTCTCTGTCCGATATATCTCCTTTATAGAATTTAATCTTTTTTCCTGTAATCTTTTCCACCCTCGCAAGAGCTTCTTCAGATGAATTTACAAGATTATCCAATACAACGACATCATACCCTGCATTTTGCAGGCATACAACCGTATGACTGCCGATATATCCGGCTCCTCCCGTAACAAGTATAGACATAACAATCTCCCTTCTTTCCGCTATGAAATCCGTAAACGGTCACCATAAAGGCTCTTCATATTTTTATTAAAATATACATCCTCGTCAAAATTTCTGTCAAGCGCTTCCTTTACCGCCTTACCATACACCTTGCTGAAGCTGACGGCAGTATCTCCGTACATATGCCCCTCCCTGTCATAAAAATCTTCCGCTGTCCTGTCAAATACCTCAAACTTAAGCATATTAAAATTAAGATACGTAACCCCAAGCTCCTCCGCAAGCGAGCGTATATATGTATCAGCATTCTGAAAACCTTCCGCCTTCTCTGCAACTGTATCAGGGTCCTGTACAACTGTTGTAAACACAATATTAATATTATTATCCCGGCACAGCTCAACTATTTTTCTTATATATCCGTTCTGCTCTTCATCCAGCTTGCTCTCGTCCCAGTCGAGACACGACGTGGCTGACTTCTCACAGTCCCTTGAGCGGGACACGAAACCGCTGCCCATATAAACGTCATACGGGTTCATACTTACAACCTCCGCCGAATAATTTTTATACGCCTCAGACTGCTTAATTCTGACAGTCTTTCCAATCTTATAATAACACTGCCAGTAATTAGTCCAGCGAAGGAATGTTCCACGAAAATCCTCCCAAATCATTTTATCAAAGAAATACCCCAGCTTTTCGGCACAGTAAGGATACGCGTTGTAGACGGAATTGAAAAGTATACTCTCATCATGCTGGTTGACTAGATACTGATAATCAATGTCCAGAATAACAGTGCTGAGTTTTTTGTATTTGAGAGCATATTTTAAAATATAATACGCGTCATACATGTACTCGCCGCCCATGCACATATTCATTACCTTACAGTCCAGCTCTTCGCCTATCTGTTCGGGCGAAAGCCCGTAGCTTCCGTGAGACGCGCCGAGAATAAGACACTCATAATCATTATTCCTGCACTCATAAAAAAGAGTTCTGCCAAGCCCCGGCTGAACAAGCATATAATTAAGAAGCTGATTAAGTAAAATGACAAGCACAATAAACAACACAGCCAAACCGGCTTTCCTTCGTTTTCTCATACCTTTGCCTTTCCTAAATCCTGCGAATTTCATCAGAACTGCGCGTAAACAAATTCAGTCGTGCTTCCGACATATCCAAACGGCGCAGTCACAAACACAAGAATTATATACAGAGCCCACCGAACAACAACAGGTCTTTCTGCAACAAATTCCCTGAGTTTTATTCCCCTCTCCTTCATCACACTTGTAATAAATAAAATCAACGCGGCAACCGCCAAAACCTTATAGTCTCTTAAATTAAGCCCCAAATTCAGAAGACTGCCGTCCCACAGAACATCAAGCCGAAAGTTTATAAAAATCCTTCCAAACGCTTTAAACGCAAGAGACGCCGTCTGACAGGCATCAAACAGCCATCCTATATTTACAATAATAAATGTCCTCAAAATACATACTGCCTTCCAGTAAACAGACGATGTATTTATATGACATTTTCGCGCCGCGGCGGCAAAGACAGGCTTTAAAAGACTGCTTACCGCAATTATTATTCCGTTGTAAAAACCGTAAATAATATATTTCCACGATGCGCCGTGCCATACACCTACAATGAAAAAAATCAATATATTGGCAAGACAAATAGGAAGCACTCTCCCGGTCGTCTTTCCGAAACGCTTTTTTGCAAATTTTGAAAACTTAAGCATCCTTTTTGAAATAGAAAACGGATAAAAAACATAGTCCTTCATCCACGCCCCGAGACTTATATGCCAGCGCCTCCAGAACTCTCCCAGTGATTTTGAAAAATACGGCTGGCGGAAATTTTCATCCAAAGTTATACCAAAAACCTGCGCTGCTCCGATAACCAAATCCATTCCTCCGGCAAAATCGCAGTATACATATATCGAGAACAGCAGCAAGGCAAACACAATATATGCCCCGGAGTAGTTTTGCAGATTGGAAAATACATAATTTGCGGCAACATACGCCCTGTCAGCAAGAACAAGTTTCTTGGCGAGCCCCCATGCCATTCTCTGCGCGCCGAATTCAAGATTTATAAGCTTAAATTCATGTCCGACGAAAAACTGCGGGGCAAGTCTGTCATATCTTCCTATCGGTCCCTGGAGAAGCTGCGGAAGAAAAGCCGTAAAGAGAGCAAGCTTGAAAATATTTTTCTGCGCCGCATATTTCTTCTGGTAAACGTCAATCACATAGCTCATCGTCTGAAATGTATAGAATGATATACCCAGCGGCATAACTATGTTAAAGAGCGGCAGCCTGCTGCCGCCGAAAAGCGATGACAGAGCATTTATATTTCCGATAAAAAAATTTATATATTTCATTCCGACCAGAATTCCGAAATTACAGCAAAGACACGCAATTAACAGCCTTCGCCTCCTAGCTTTGTCCTCACAGACTTCCATTTTAACCGCAAATATGTATGACGAAATTATCGTAAATATTATATACCCGATATACTTGAAGCCATATGTAGCGTAAAACGCAAAGCTCATAACCAGCAGTACAATCCACTGATATTTTTTAGGCACGAGGTAATAAACAGCCGCGCCCAATGCAATCGTAATTAAAAAACCAGCAGAAATAAAAGACATATCTGTTACCTCTGAATATCCGTATTAAACATAATTCAAATCATATAAATACTTTCAGCCCTGCAAATCTACCTCATCAAACGCTAAGGACATATTTACAGGGCCTTATTTTATTCGCCGCCGAGCATCTTCTTTTCAGACCAGACCTCGACTGTGTATCTATTATTTTTATTATAACGCTTTCTCAAATTCTTCAGCTGCTTTAAATACTCCATGGTAACCTTCCCCGACAACTTGGATTCCCCCTCCGTGCGCTGCTGGAACTTATAAGGAATTTCTATTACTTTTGAATATGTACCCATCGCCAGCACCTCAACCATAATCTTCCAGCCTATAGGCTGAAGGTCGGCATTTTGTATAACCTCTCTTCTAAACATAAAAAGCCCGCTTGTAGGGTCGGAAATCTTTCTGAGACACGGCAGCATCATCTGTCCTATTTTCCTCGCAGTTCCGGAAACAAACTTTCTGTACCAGTTTAAACCGCCGTCATCTCCGCCCGGAATAAGACGGCTTGGAATACAGAAATCCGCTCCTGCCTCCATAGCCTTATACATATATTTCAAAACAATCGGAGGATGCTGCAAATCCGCATCCATACATGCCATATACTCTCCTTTTGCAAGTCTAAAGCCCTTCAGTACAGCAGTTGCAAGCCCGCTCTCACCTGTTCTGTGCTCCATTCTCACAGCAGGAAAGTCCTTCGCAACCTCCATGATAACCTGCGGCGTATCGTCCTTACTGTCGTCCACGAACAGAATCTCATAATCAATTCCCTGAAGTGCCTCGTCTATCTGTGTTACAAGATTTCTAATGTTCTTTCCCTCGTTAAATGTAGGTATTACTACTGATAACATCGTTTTTCTCCTTTAAATCATGTAATAACAAGCTAGTTGATTATAATGCTAATTTAAAAAATATACAAGTCCTAACTCCAGTATCCGAGTTCCACACCCTTCTTATAAATTCCCACACCCTTAGCATAATATCCCATAGAATTTAAATGCGTCCAGTCAGAACGCAGTCTCTTTGAAATATTTCCTTTTTTGTAATTTATCAAATCACTTTTTGTCGGCATAAGCCCCACATCGCTCAGACCGTTCTGTATAAGATAAGTGCGCATATTTATAAAATGGTCTCCGTATGCCTCTCTCAGCGCCGCCTCCCATGCCGTGTCTCCTATGCCTATATAGTTGCCGTCTTCATCTGTCTCCCCCTGTGTGGTATCTCCTATGGACGTACCAGGGTCGTCCGTATCTCCGACTATAATATAATACTTACAGCCCGAACTCTGAATCATCGCGTCGTACTGAAGAATAAGAAGCTGATAGTTGGAAGCCCAGCCTCCGTTGCTGCCGATTTCCAAAATCAGAATATCATCTTTATGGTCAACAGATGCTTTGGTGTAGACTCTTGTCCCGGCAGGTATTGTCAGCGCCTCCTCAGAACTCTCAGGCTCTGCGGCTGTTGCCTGTTCTGTCGGAGTGTTTTCAGCCGTTGTCTCCTCTGTACCGCCAGTTTCAATAAGGCTTCCGGAATGTTTGCCGCTGTTTAATTCAAGCTGATAAACCTGCGACAAAAACTGCCTTCCGTGCCTCTCAGTAATGAGAAAAGCTCTGTCCATAATATATACGACATCAGGATATTCATTATATTCCTCATCACCGTATCCGCTGTAATCATCCATATATACCTGGCTGCCGGTGCTTT
>CASFUI010000303.1 GCA_949297565.1 uncultured Eubacteriales bacterium | reverse complement strand
CGTTTTTCCCGTTTATGTTTGGTATATACCCTTATACCGTAGTGACAGAGAAGCAAAGGGAAGCCCTGGAAAAGTCGCATACCAATTACGTCTTTCTGTCAATCCGCGAAATCACGAAGTCCATGGCGGTAAAACTTCTCAGGGAATTTGAGTAAAATGTACGGCGTGCGGGATTGTTTGATTCCTTTCCGGAAAAATACATTGACAAAGAAATCTGAGAATTTTATGCCATGCCATGATAACCAATTTAATTTAGCCAAAGGGTTAATTGACTTTGTTTTGTTGTAAATCGAGAAAAATATTGTCTTGAACCGTATTATTTTGTACAACAAACCGAAAGCGATATTAAAACATTACATAACAAATTATCTGTCTTAATATTCCGAAAGATATTATTCGGGACTTACAGATGCACTGTATTTACAGACTTTCTCCCGCTCCTGCTCAAATTCTAACCTTATTTGCTTTCTATCAAGCATTATATGTCTCTTTTCAGGGCTGAAATGTTCCCGGACACTTTTAACAATAAGAAGCTTTCTGTACAGAGCGAGTCGTTTAAGCACGTCTGCATAATCTCCCATATTAATCATTTTCCTATAATGTTTCATTATATTAAAGGGAAACATACTATGTGGAATATGTAAATAATTACAAATTAACCACAAATGGGCAAATAAAATGTTGTCTGAAATTTTTCTTATCCGCATTATAAGCGGATTTTGGGGCATATTGAAAAGATTTTGGCGGAATAATTGTGTTTTAAGAGTGTACAAAGCAGTGCAATATAAAATTGAAAATAGAAAGTTGATGTGTTATGCTCAAAAACGGGCAAAAAACTTATTTCAAAAATTATAAAGCATTAATTTGACTGTGAAGTGATAGGGAGAGTATTATGATTGAGCAGAGACTGCAAAGACAGTTGCGCAGAGCTATGATTTTGGCGTTTTGTTTTATTATCGTGTTTTTTATATGCGGAGGACTTTTTTCGTCATATCTGCACAGAACGAGAAATGAAGCTATACGTAAACAGGTTATTGCGGAGGCAGAGGAATACAAAAAGAGGATTTTAAAACAGCTTAAAGCAGATTTTCAGATATTATCAATGCTTTCTGTATTTATTGAGGAGGATTATGATAAAGATAAGGAGTTCCTGGCGCAACAGCTTGATAAGGTTAATCAGAATAACGAATTTCTGACTATAGTATATTACGATAGGAACGGAGAGGGGATAATATCAAATTTAGGTAATGAGCCTATAGTGGGAGCCTCTCTTTCGGAGCTTTCGCCGGAGGGCAGGAAGGGTGTCGAACTGGCGCTGGAGGGGAGTGCTTCTGTTTCGAGGCTTTTCGAGAGCGCAATTTCTGAAAACAGAGTTTTTTCATACAGTGTTCCGGTTTACAGCAAAGGCGAGGTTGTCGGAGCGCTGTCTGCCAGCGACCAGATTGAAATTTTTTCTGAAATTTTGTCGGGGGATACCGTGCTTGGTGGAGCCGGCTATATTCATCTTATAGGCTCAGAGGGGAATTTTCTGGTGCAGTCGCCTAAAATGATTGTCAAGGATGATGTTCCGTCGATTTTTGACGGCCCTTATCTGTCGGATACTTCAAAGGGCGAAGTTAGGGAAGCCTTGCAGCAGCAGAAAAGAATTTTTGACGCATTTGATTATGAGGGAAAATCATATTCTTTTCTGCTTGAGCCTATTGGAATTAACGGCTGGTATTTATTCTGCGTAAATACAGGTGATGGGCTGGTGGCAAGCTCTGAAATCTCTGCATTCATTGCACAAATCACGTTTATAGCTGTATTTTTGCTTATGATTTGTCTTATGCTGTATGGATACAGGCTGCTTAGAAATTATAATCGTGTTTTAATTCGCATGGCTTATTACGATTCCCTTACCGGAGCTGAAAATTTATCGCGTTTTCAGCAGAGACTTCGGGAGGCTCTGAAGAATACAGGCGGAAGTGTTGTTGCGGTAAATATACGTCAGTTTCCTTTTATAAATAAAATTTTTGGCAAAGAAAAGGCAAATCAGCTTCTGCGCGAGATTAAGACGGCGGCAGAGCACTGTTTAAATAAAGAAGAATTTTTTTGCAGAGATACGGAGGACAGATTTTATCTGTTTTTTAAGGAGACCGAGCCGGAAGTGCTTAGCGTGCGTTTAAAGGCGTTTATAGATGGAATTTGCAAAAATTCGGAGATTAGCCGTACAAATTATCATCTGGCTTTATACTGCGGAGTGGCGACAGCAGATGAGAGTGATGTTTCTGACAGGACCGCCAATAACCTGATGACACATGTGCAGTTCGCTTTAGAGAGGGCAAAGGGGGCTCATGACAGTTTTGTCTGGTTTTTTGATGCTGAGCTTCATAAGAAGGAAGAACTTGAAAATTATATTGAGAGTCATATGCATCAGGCCTTGCGGGACGGGGAGTTCAAGCTCTTTTTACAGCCTAAGAAAAATTTAAGAAACGGTATGCTGGACGGCGCGGAGGCTCTTGTGCGCTGGAATACAGATGAGGGAAAGCAGATTTTCCCTGACCAGTTTATTCCTCTGTTTGAACGCAACGGCTTTTGTGTTAAACTTGATATTTATATGGTTGAGCAGGCATGCCGTCAGATACGCTCTTGGCTTGACAGGGGTATTCCTCCAATTCCTATTTCGGTAAACCAGTCAAAGCTGCTTTTTTTTGAGGAGAATTATGTAAGTATCTTAACAGATTTGCTGAAAAAATATGATATTCCTGCAAAGTTTATTACTCTTGAGATTCTGGAGGGACTGGCGCTCGAAAATGTTGAGGAGCTTAACGAAAAAATCGGGCGGCTGCAGGATGAGGGATTTAGAATTTCTCTTGATGACTTCGGAAGCGGATTTTCTTCGCTGAACACATTGGGCAAGCTCAAAATTGATGAACTCAAGCTTGACAGGGAGTTTCTTATGAGTGCCTCTGAGCAGGAGCATGGTCGCGTAAGACTTATAATGGAACAGATTGTCAGAATGGCGGGGACGCTTGGCATCTCAACGGTGGCTGAGGGAGTGGAAACAACGGAGGATGAGCAGTTTATCAGGGCAATTGGCTGTGATGTCGGGCAGGGTTACCTTTACAGCAGACCGATTTGCGCCTCAGATTTTGACGAGAAGTATATGAAAGACGCGGGACGTTATCTTGACCATAGTGGCGTTAAGTGATAATTTTAATATATTAAAAATGCAAGGTGATTTGAATTGACCGTTTTAGGTTTCGGAATGGGGATTAGTATGAAAAAATCAGAAAACAAGAATAAGGAAAATAAAATACAATGGCAGAAATCGGTAATAGTGACTGTTGTATTGATTTTGATGATTTCAGTAGCCTCTTTTGTTGCAACCGGTTGGATTAACAGAATGGAGGAGGAAAAGAGCTTTGACAGATTGTATGAGGAAGCGGCAGAGCTGGCTAAGAAGATAGAGGCAAACGCGCACAAGGATTCAGAACAGTTGGAAATGCTTGCCGTTGTGATTGGGGGATACAGTGATTTAGCCTCTCCTGAATTGTGGGAAATTTTGGATTCATATACGACTGTGGGGATGATGTCAAGGGTGGAGCTGCTGATGCCGGATGACACTGTTATTACAGAGGGCGGACATCGTGTGGATGTAAAGGGAAGGATGTCTTTTGAAGAGGAAAAATCGCAAGGCGTTCATATAACAGACCGCGAAACAGACCTTTTAAATGAAGAAGATTATATTTTGCGGCATTTTGTTCCTGTGGTAAGGGATGGAGAGATAGTTGCCATGCTATATGGAGTTGTGGAACTTGGAAGTCTTCCGGAAGAGCTGCTTATGGAGCCTTATGACGGTGAGGCTGCCGTGTATATAATAGAAGGAGATACGGGCAATTTTCTTGTAGATACATGGCATGACAAACCTGAAAATATATGGGCGCTCTGAGAGAGAAAAATGGCTCACGGCTATAATCATGAGCAGTTGAAACAGGGCTTAATTGACGGAGAAAAAGGATATGTAGTATTTGTTTCGGAAACAATAGGAAAATATCTGTATTTTTATTATGAGCCTCTGGCGATTAATCAGTGGCGTATTGCTTTGTCGGTATCTGAGGATATTGTATTTTCAAGTGCTTATTCAATAAGGAACGTTCTTTATATATTCCTGGTTTTTGAGACTTTGTGCATTATTTTATATCTTATTTGGCTGTTTCGATATGTGAGGGGTCAGATGAGCAACAAACAGCGTCAGCTTGACGCTGTCAATAATATTTATGATGTTGAAAAGTTGCTGTTTAATGCGCATGAGAGACAGGAAAATATTGTTATGGCGCTGGAGAAGATTGCCGGTATTATATCGGCGGAGAAGGTTTGCTTCTGGATTCTGGGACAGTCTGAAGGCGCACTTTCTTTTGAATGGGGCAAATTGAAACATGAGGATGCCGGAGAAAATATCAGAATGGGTAGGGAGAGACTTCGCCGTCTTATAGATTTGGCTCAGGGGCAAGGTCAGTTTAAGGCGGACGATTCGGAAATTCTTCGTACAGTTTTGCCGGCAGGCAAATCACATGATGTAAAAAATATGATAGCTGTTCCAGTGGAGGATATGGACGGAAATGTATGCGGAATACTGTCGGCTTTCAATATTTCTGATAAGCAGTCTAACTATACACTGCTCAAAAGCGTAAGTTTCAGTTTTACAATGTTCTGCCATAATATGCGTTCATATAACGCCATTAAAGAGCAGGGGGAAAAGGATGTTCTCTCGGGACTGTATAACAGAAACAGATATGAAAAGGATTTGTCTGATTATCTAAACAAATATAAAAATTCTCTGGCTTGTATTTACATAGATGCCAATGGGCTTCATGAACTCAACAACAGCATGGGACATGAGGCAGGTGACAGAATGCTGAGGACAGTGGCTTCAAAGCTTCGGGAAAAGTTTGGTACTAAGTATACATATCGCATAGGCGGTGATGAATTTTTGGCGTTCGCGGTGGATATGGATGAGGCATTGGTAGAGACGCTCAGCCGTGAAATTGAGAGTGAACTGAAAAAGGACGATTTTCATG
>CASFUI010000302.1 GCA_949297565.1 uncultured Eubacteriales bacterium | reverse complement strand
TATATCCTCCCGCTCCAAACCGGTCATGCCTGAGCGCAGATACCTGAAAACACTCTCATAAGAATATCCCCTCTCGATAACCTCCAGAGCGCTCCTCACATACTCGACAAACGGATTGTCCGTAACAGGCTTTTTGCTGTCGACAAAACACGGAATGCCGTTCTGCCTGCACATATTTCCCGCAAGCAGTCCGTATGAGCTCATATCGGCAGAAACAATGGCAATATCTCTGTATCTGTACCCCTCAAATCGCGTCAGCCTTAAAATCTCGCCTATGCAGTATTTCAATTCTTCTTTTGGAGTCTGCGCCGTGATAAGCTTTATATTTTCAGCCTCACCCTTATACCTTTTTCCGTTAAATCTGAAAATATTTTTTTCGAGAAAAGAAAGCTCCTCAGACTTAAATCTGGGATTGGACACAGCGTCCAGCACCACCGGCTTCTGAATGTCAATATGTGACAAGTCACACAGACCGTACAGCTTCTGCACCATTTCCTTGCTCATAAAAAACAGGTGCTCCATACCCTCATTGACATTAAGCCTCTCCCTTGCGTCCATAGTAACGGAAACCGTAACTCCCTCAGAATAAATCAAAAGCAGATTCAACAGCTTATACTGTATAGGCGTAAAGCCGGTGAAACCGTCAAGAACAATTTCACTCCGCTTTATATTTTCTGACGAGCCAACAACCTGGCATAAAACTGCTAAAATCTCCTCAGAAGTTATATAATTGTCTGACAGATATTTTTTAAAGGCGCTGTAAATAAGAGAAATATCATCAAGCTTTGCTTTAAGAAGCCTGTTTCCCCCTAAGGACTGACTTATTTCTTCAAGCTTTTTTGTGCCTATGTCATATTGCAGAAGTTCCGATATGACAGACTTAAGCTCAGACACGAAACCCACCTTGTTAATTGTGCTTCCGAAACAGCACAGTTTTCCCTTGTTATCCTCAAGAACTTTTCTCACAATGAGATTTTTCCCTGTGTCATCAAGCACAGGCTTATTCTGTCCGCCAATTTCCTCAAAAACCTTATACGCGAGACGGTCGAAACTTACAACATCTATATTTAAAATGCCTTTTCTCGGATGGCTCTCAACCAGCTTTTTCTGTGTAGCCATTGTGTACTGCTCAGGCACAACTACAATAAAATTTTTTTCCGGGTATTTGATTGATTTTTGTATTATCTGTGAATATATATATTGGGATTTTCCTGATCCGGAACCTCCCACAACAAGCTGAATTGCCATATTTATCTCCATTTCCGAAGCGATTTGCCGCGAAGAAACGCGAAGCCGCTAAACGAATACATATTTTTATTTTGCCGTGCATATCTTTATAATAACAAAAAAGAAGGAATATGACCATGAATTCTCAGACAAAAATCGTTGTTATCCGCATGAAATGGCTTATCGCCGGGGCTGCCGCCATCGCAGCAGTAATTATAGCGCTTATTTTATTTTTTATGTCCTCCGGCAATTCTTCCGAACAGTCAAATGCTAAGGTAACAGGTGCTAAAACCACCTCTGCAAACGCTTCCTCAGTTTCAGACTCCTCATCGGACTCTGCGGCGGCTTCAAACAGTACAATTACATATGTTCCGGGTGTATACACTGCTTCTGTTATGCTTGACGGCAATCCGATAGATATAAAAGTAACCTTAGATAAAGAAAATATTAACAGCATCGAAATGATTTATCAGTCAGATGTTATAACAACCATGTACCCTATGTTAAACGAAAGCTTCAACGAACTTGCCGAAGCGGTAAAATCAAACGGAAGCACACAGAATGTCGCCTACAGCTCCGACAGCAAATACACCGCAAGCATGCTTCTGTCGGGAATCGAGGCTGCATTAAGCAAGGGCAGGGCTAAATAACAGGCAGCAGAGCATAACCGTATACTAAAACAAAGGTACAACATGGCTGTACTCTTATAAGTTCATCAGCCTTGTCGTACCTTTGTTTATTATTGTGTCATTATTCCGTACTCAGAATATAAAATATTTTTTTCTCATTTGGATTACTTAAGCGCCTGCTTTTCAAACATGCTGACTTCATCGCTCACACCTACGTTTAAGAAACCATCGTACTGTCTTTCTTCAAGCTTGTTAAGAAACTTGCCGAGCTTCTTAGGCTTAATATATAAAGCCGCTGTCATTCCCCTGTTTCTCAGCTTTTCAGCTTCCGAAAATGCCTCCTTAAACTGTCCCTGCTCGTAAACAACAGCTATTTTCTTCGGTTTTTCCGGTATCATTACGCCGTTATTCATAAGTATGCCGAAAATCCTCTCAAAGCCGATAGAAAATCCGACCGCCGGAATATCCTCATTTAAAAACTTTCCTATAAGGTGGTCATAGCGTCCTCCTCCGGCAACGGCGCCTTTAAAGTCAATGCTCTCCACCTCAAAAACAGTTCCCGTGTAGTAGCCCTGACCTCTTACAAGCGATATATCAAACACAATTTCAAACTCGTTATTCTTAAGCTCGTTTACAGCAGCTATTATATGCTCAAGACTCTCGGCAGGCGTCTTGTCCTCAAGACGCTCCTTTATCGCCTCGAGCGTAAAATTCCCCTCAGAAATAAACTGCGAAAAATTATTTACCGCCGTCTCATCAAATCCCTTCTCTCTAAGCTCTGAGACAACCCCCTCAAGACCAACCTTATCCATTTTGTCAAATGTTATGCACACACTGTCAAGCTCCTCCTCGGCAAATCCAAAGGATGAAAGAACAGCGCGCAACAGTCTCCTGTCATTCAGCTTTACTTTATAGTTTTTAAAGCCGATTGCATCGAGGGCTTTTGTCGTTGTAAGAATGAGTTCAATCTCTGAATCTGTTGAATCAGAGCCGATAATATCAATATCACACTGTATAAATTCGCGAAGTCTGCCCTTCTGAGGTCTCTCAGCTCTGTATACACGGTCAATCTGTATACACTTCATGGGAAGAGTGAGCTTATCCCTGTTATTCGCATAGTAACGGCTGAGCGGCAGCGTCAAATCATATCTGAGCCCCATATCCGCAAGCTCATTCTCATTTTCTGAAGTCACGCCTGACGCAAGCGCCTTGTCAAGCTTGTCGCCCCTCTTCATAATCTTAAAAATAAGGTTGAGATTCTCTCCGCCGTCGCTCTTGTCAAGATTTTCAATATCCTCAACCGCAGGAGTAATTATATGTTCAAATCCGTTTTCCTTATACACTCCCAAAATACGGTTCTGAAGATAATCGCGGATTTCCACCTCGTTAGGCAGATAATCGTTTGTTCCCTTAACTGATGTAATTTTCATGTTCTATATTCAATCCTTTCGCACCATTCAGGCTTCGTCTATAGCCTTTCCTATATCATGGCGCATATATTTATTTGCGAAATCAACCCATTCCGTCGCGCGGTACGCGTTTGCGCGGGCTTCCTTCAAATCTTTTCCGAGTGCAGTCACTCCAAGCACACGCCCGCCGTTTGTAACGACCTTTCCCGCCTCGTTAAACTTTGTTCCTGCATGGAACAGAAAATATCCCTCGTCATCATGGAACTTATCCATTCCCCTAATCTCAAAGCCCTTCTCATATGACAAAGGATAGCCGTCTGATGCAAGAACGACGCACACACAGGCATTATCCTCAAACTGAAGGTCTATCTTATCAAGTGTTCCGTCAATACATGCCTCAAACACATCTACAATATCATTTTTCATTCTGGGAAGCACAACCTGCGCCTCCGGGTCTCCGAAACGCGCGTTATACTCAAGTACTTTCGGTCCCTTCGGCGTAAGCATAAGCCCGAAGAAAATAACTCCCTTAAACGGGCGCCCCTCAGCCTTCATCGCGTCAACCGTAGGCTGATATATATACTTCTGACAGAAATCATCAACCTCTTTTGTGTAAAACGGACTCGGTGAAAAGTTACCCATTCCGCCCGTATTAAGGCCCTGGTCTCCGTCCTTTGCGCGCTTGTGATCCTGTGCTGAGGACATGATTTTAATTGTATTTCCGTCAACAAATGACAGTACGGAAACCTCCCTGCCGGTCATAAACTCTTCTATTACAATGGTATTTCCGGCAGCGCCGAACTTTTTGTCAAGCATAAGCTCATTTACACCGCTCATCGCCTGTTCTCTGTTCATGCAGATTAAAACTCCCTTTCCGAGCGCAAGGCCGTCAGCCTTAAGCACTATAGGATAATCCGCATTTTCAAGGTATGCCTTAGCCTCCTCTGCCGATGTGAACGTCTCATACGCAGCAGTAGGAATATTATATTTCTTCATCAAATCCTTTGAAAAAGCCTTGGAGCCCTCAAGAATTGCCGCATTCTTTCTAGGGCCGAACACTCTCAGTCCCTCCGCCTCAAACGCGTCCACTATTCCTCCGACAAGCGGGTCATCCATTCCGATAACCGTCAAATCAATCTCTTTTTCCTTCGCAAATGCCACAAGCCTGTCAAAATCCATAGCATTAATATCCACGCACTCCGCAACCTGTGAAATTCCGGCATTACCCGGAGCGCAGTATATTTTATCAACTCTCTTGCTCTGTGAAACCTTCCAGCAAATCGCATGTTCGCGTCCGCCGCTTCCAACTACAAGTACCTTCATATTGTATATCCTCCATATTAAAATACTCCGTGCCTGATGAACCGGCGTGACAACACCAGTTTCATTCGGCTCACTAATAGCTGCAAATTCGGTCACAGCCGCAAGCCGCAGCCATGACCGACCATAAAATCTCTATAATTACTTATACTTCTCTTTATTTGCAATCATGTTAATAGCAGCAGGCAGAAGCTTCCACTCTGCCTCCTCCATAACCCTTCTCTGAAGTGTCTGCGGTGTATCGCCATCCTTAACCTCGACAGCCTTCTGGAATATAATCTCTCCCGTATCCATGCCCTCGTCAACATAGTGAACGGTGGCTCCTGTAACCTTGACACCCTTTTTAAGCGCCGCTTCATGAACACGCAGCCCATAGTAGCCCACGCCGCAAAAAGAAGGTATAAGCGAAGGATGTATATTGATAATCCTGTGAGAATACTGATGCACCATTGCCTCAGGTATTCTTACAAGGAAACCTGCAAGGACTATCAAGTCAACATTTAATTTGTTGACCTCCTCGAGCAGAGCATCATTAAATGCTTCCCTGCTCTCATATGACTTAGGCGAAATACACATAGCAGTGATGCCGTTTTCCTTTGCCCTTGTAAGAGCATAGGCATCCGCGTTGTTGCTGATAACAGCAGCTATCTCTGTATTCGTTATTGTTCCGTCCTTAACGCCGTCAATAATTGCCTGAAGATTAGTGCCGCCGCCGGACACCATCACTGCAATTCTCAGCATACCGTTACTCCCTTCTCGCCGGCCTGCACCTCTCCGATTACATAACCGTTCTCACCTGCCGCCTTGACTGCCGCGAGAACTTTGTCCGCATCAGCGCTGTCAACCGCAAGTACCATACCGATACCCATATTAAATGTGTTGTACATCATCTTCTCTTCGATTTCACCGTCATTCTGAAGCATTTTAAATATTGCCGGCACCTCGTAGCTGTCCTTCTTTATAACTGCATGTACGCCGTCAGGCAGCATTCTTGGAACATTCTCATAGAAACCGCCTCCTGTAATATGGCTGCAGCCCTTGATACGCACGCCTGCGTTTTTAATTTCCTTAAGAGTCTTTACATATATCTTCGTAGGTGCAAGAAGCGCCTCTCCCAAAGTCTTTCCCAGAGAATCGTAATATGTATTAAGCGATTCCTCTGTGATAGTAAACACGCTTCTGACAAGAGAAAAACCGTTGCTGTGAACACCGCTTGACGCAATACCAATAAGTGTGTCTCCCGGCTTTATATCCTTTCCGGTTATTAAATCCTTCTCATCAACAACACCCACAGCAAAGCCTGCCAAATCATATTCATCTGCCGGATAAAAGCCTGGCATCTCGGCTGTCTCGCCGCCGATAAGCGCACATTCAGACTGAATACAGCCCTCTGCAACACCCTTGACAATCTGGGCAATCTTCTCAGGCTCATTCTTGCCGCACGCAATATAATCAAGGAAAAATAAAGGCTCGCCGCCTGCACATGCAATATCGTTCACACACATTGCAACACAGTCAATACCAACAGTATCATGCTTGTCCATAGTAAACGCAAGCTTTAACTTTGTACCGACGCCGTCTGTTCCCGAAACAAGAGTAGGCTTTTCCATTCCCTTAAACTTCTCCATTGAGAAAGCGCCGGAAAATCCTCCGAGGTTTGTCAGTACCTCCGGTCTCATTGTCTTTGCAACGTGCTCCTTCATTAATTCCACTGATTTATAACCAGCCTCAATATCCACACCAGCTTTTTTGTAATCCATTATTATCCTCCATTATTCCTGTATGCATATGCTCAGCAGCTTTCTGTGCTGCCGGCACATACTGCTTATACACGCACCTGTATTACTTTGTATAATTTTTATATCCTACTTCCTGAAGATGAGCATCCTTCTTCTGAACGCTCTCCTTAAGGCTCTCACTGTAAGCTTTCAGTCTCTCAAGAAGCTCCGGGTCTGATGTTGCAAGAATTTTTGCAGCCAGAAGACCTGCGTTTGCGCCTCCGTTTATTGCAACTGTTGCGACAGGAATGCCTGATGGCATCTGTACGATTGAGTAAAGAGAATCTCTTCCGCCCAGTGATGTCGTGTGCATCGGAATACCGATAACAGGCATCGGGAAAATAGCCGCGCACATACCCGGCAGATGAGCCGCCATGCCCGCTCCCGCGATAATAACCTTAAATCCCTTTTTCTCTGCTGACTTTGCATATTCAAAGAACACATCCGGCTCCCTGTGTGCCGAGATAATTGTCATCTCATAAGACACTCCCAGCTCCTCAAGGATGTCTGCCGCCTTTGCCATAACAGGCATATCTGAATCACTGCCCATGACAATTCCTACTTTTGCCATAATTTCCTCCATTCCCGCGTATAAATCTGCGCCTCGCCGTGAGCGCGGCACAGATAATTTATGCTAAAATTTCTTCAGTTTATTTTACTTTATACAAAGTGATATTGTCAATATCACTTGAAACTCGTCAACCTCAAATCCCTTTATGAAAGTTTTTTGACCATAAAATAATTTATAAGGCTGACGCCCTTTCTCTCGACAATATTTTCACGCACGACCCGATAACCCATTTTTTCAAAAAAAGGTCTTGCCGTAATCGATGCGTATGTTGTTATCTCATCTGTCTTTACATTTTGTGACAGCTCCCTTAAAAGCGACGAAGCCACACCCTTTCTCTGATAATCCCTGTGCACATAAAGTCTGTCAAGATAACCGTTTTCATCCATATCCGCAAATCCGACTATCTCTTTGCCGTCACACGCAACCAGGGTAAAATGCTCTCTGAATGAGTTATCCCACGCATCTAAATCCACATGTCCGTCAGCCCATGCATCGAGCTGTTCACTGGTATAATCTGCGGCATTCACCGAGTGTACCGTATCATAAAAAAGCTGCGCTATCTGCGTACAATCTGAGGGCAAATATCCCCTTATAATCATTCCGTCCTCCTGCTCTACTGCCTGTAACTGCTTAAAAAGTCGCCTATATTTTCAACGGCATCCTTTAAGACCTCTATTCTTGGAAGGTATACCACCCTGAAATGGTCAGGCTTACCCCAGTTAAATCCCCCTCCGTGAATAATCAAAATTTTTTTATCTTTAAGCAAATCAAGCGCAAACTTTTCGTCATCTGAAATATTAAATTTCTTAATGTCAAGCTTAGGAAATATATAAAATGCAGCTTTAGGCTTAACAGCACTCACTCCCGGTATATCATTCAAAGCCTTGTATATGTAATCGCGCTGTTCATATATTCTTCCTCCGGGAACTATATAGCTGTTTACGCTCTGATGTCCGCCAAGCGCGGTCTGGACTATTGACTGTGCGGGAACATTTGAACAAAGACGCATATTGGAAAGCATATTAAGACCTTCCATATAGTCCTTAGCCGCACGTTTATTTCCGCTTAAAACCATCCAGCCTATTCTGTAACCGGCAATCATATGAGACTTAGAAAGCCCGCTGAAGGTCACACAGAACAAATCAGGCGCAAGCGAAGCGATTGAGATATGCTCCTCCCCGTCCATTACCAGGCGGTCATATATCTCGTCAGAAAATATTATGAGCTGATGCTGCCTTGCGATTTCAACTATCTGCTCAAGCACTTCTCTCGGATATAACGCACCGGTAGGATTATTTGGATTTATAATTACTATTGCCTTTGTCCTGTCTGTTATTTTCTTTTTTATATCGTCCATGTCCGGATACCACTCTGCCTGCTCATCGCAGATATAGTGAACGGCCTTTCCTCCCGCCAGAGTAACGCAGGCGGTCCACAGCGGATAATCCGGGGCCGGAACCAACACCTCATCTCCGTTGTCAAGAAGCGCCGACATGCTTAAATTAATCAGCTCGCTTACACCGTTTCCCGTATAAATATCCTCTACCGAAACATTGGGAATGTTTTTTATCTGTGAATACTGCATTATGGCTTTTCTCGCAGAGAACAAACCCTTTGCAGCCGAATACCCCTCGCACTCCGTAAGCTGTCTCTGCATGTCATATATCACCTCATCAGGAGTTCTAAAACCAAACGGAGCCGGATTACCGATATTTAATTTCAGCACATGAGTGCCGTTTTCCTCCATTCTTGCCGCCTCTTCTACCACCGGACCTCTCACATCGTATAAAACATTATCAAGCTTCGATGATTTTTTAAATTCACGCATTACTTCTCTTCCTCCTGACATATCAAATTAATTTTTATGGTGCCTGAACATAACTTAACTGTTTGCAGGCGTACCAGCGCGTCACACTCTCTTATAAATTACAGGCTCATCATACCCAAAGGTTTTCTTTCCGTTTACCTCCATACTTTCCGAAACCTCAAGACAATCTTTTGAAAAACGCTCATATAATGTAAATTTTAACACCGGGGAAAACATGCTTACGCTTCCGCCCTCCCATATTCCGTTTTTTAATGTATATAATGCAGGAGTGAATTTCTCCGACAGCTTTAAATCATTATAATTGACATCTTTCATATTTTTATACGTAAAGGTATTTTTGTCATATCCGTCAGGAATTTCGTAAGATGTTAATTTTACTCCGTCATCCTCCTGCGTAAATAAAAATAAATGATGTGATGCGTGTGTGCTTTCATCCACCGTATAATAGCTCTCTTCAACTATGAAAACACCATTAAAATCTTCCGGTAAATTTGATATTTTATCATTGCAGACAGTGTTTACATGCTCCGCATATGGAAATTGTTTATTTTTATTTTTCATTGTGTCATACTGTTCTGAGTTATTAAAACTCCCTGTCAAAACATTTACAAATTCATTCAGCTCCGTCATATTTTTCTGTCTCCTCCGCTGCATTTTTATATAAATTATCTATTATATTTACTCCGTGTGCTGCGCGTTGTCAAGTAATCCTTTTATAATAAAATATATGTTCCCTAAAAAGCCCGTTAATTAATTGAATTAAGCAGACCGCGTATACCCTCATTCTTATAAATCGTCTTGTAATAATTGACCTCATCTTTTATAAGTTCGTCTATCACTCTCATTCCAAGCAGCTCGACAGGCGCCTTGTCATCAGTCATCAGATAGTCTCCCGCCTCATACTCAGACAGATTATCGCTGACGTTTATTATCATCTCTTTAAGGTCATGGTTTTTCAGATTGTTTATATTCTTATTGAGGACTTCAATAATATTGCTGTTGTCCGACGCAAACAGCTCTCTGTTGGTAGAGCCTGCAACATCGACAGTATAAACCTCTCCGAACACGCTTGATATTGTGTCTGCAAGATACTCGTTAATACTGCCCTCCTGAGTTCCCCTCATATTCATATTTACTACCATAACGCCGTTCTCATTCAGATGTGATTTCACAAGCTCAAAAAATTCTGCTGACGACATCTGAAACGGTATAGTAATATCCTGATAAGCGTCAACCATTATGACATCATACTTTTCGTCGGTCGCATTTAAAAACGCCCTGCCGTCATAGGTTGTGACATTTACATCCTCCGGGAGATTAAAATATTCTCTTGAAAGCTTTGTAATTTTTTCGTCAATTTCAACGCCCTCAATACTCATATCTCCGTAATATTTTCTGCACTGTACAGCATATGTCCCCGTTCCCATTCCAAGAATGAGAACAGATTCGTCTCCAGGCTCTTTATCCTCCACCATCAGAGGCGCCGCCATTGCATAGTCATAATACATGCCGGTCGGCTTTTCATCCTTCATATAAACCGACTGAACTCCAAACAAAACGTTAGTAGATAATATAACGCTCTCATCGTCCTCTTTTACCTGAAGATAATTATATACAGATTCCCCTTCATAAACTAAATCATCCTCCCAAAACGCGAAGGAATCTGAATATCCGAAACAGCAGCACAGCAAAAATATTACCGCGGACACGATCATTTTTCCTGTACCTCTCTTAGCGCTTATAAAATAAATGACAGACAAAACAAGCAATATCCCTGAAAATATAAGAAATGTTATGGAAGTTCCCACGGAAGGAATTGTTATAAAAGTGGGCACAAATGTTCCTATAATACTTCCTATCGTATTGAAGGCTCCCAGCGTTCCGACAGTCTTTCCGCTGTCCTCAAGGCTCTCAACCGAATACTTTGCAAGAGACGGCGTGACCGTTCCCAGCAAAAAAAGCGGAAACACAAATATAACCATACACGCCGCAAAGGCTGCTATAATAAGAAAATTACTGTTTACAGCAAATATAAGGACAGCCGAAACTCCGAGAATAATGTATTTTCCAAGAACAGGAATACATGCAATCCAAATTGCCGCGATTATAATTCTGGCATACAGCCTGTCAGGATTCGGATTCTTGTCCGCGCTTTTTCCTCCGTAAATATTGCCGAGCGCCATCGCAATCATAATTGTTCCTATTATAATAGTCCACACAATCTGTGAAGAGCTGAAGTATGGCGCAAGCAGCCTGCTCGCGCCAAGCTCAACCGCCATGACCGACATTCCCGCAAAAAACTCCGTGAGATACAAAAATAATTTATTTTTTAAAATATGGGCTTTACTCTGGCTCATCTTCTCTCCTCCATAAATTTTATGTCTTTACTCTATAGCAAAATGCTGTGTTCTTTCGTAATAATATATTTATTATATCAAACATTGTCAAATAGTCAATACTGACACAAAAAATATATGAGCGGACATAATCTGAACAAAGTTCAGATTATACCTGCTCATTCAGTTCCAGCAAAACTATTGAAGCATAGTAGTCCCATGTGTCAGGCTCAATATATTCCGAAATATATTTCAACGCCTCTTTGCAGAATTCCTTACAGCCATCGGCACCTTTTATTTTTATGCTG
>CASFUI010000301.1 GCA_949297565.1 uncultured Eubacteriales bacterium | reverse complement strand
GCTGTGTGTACAGCAGGCGGCACGATTTTTAACAATATGACTGATTCCGGGATATAAGAGTTATTTCGTTTTAAAAGGATTTCTGGAATGAGAGGTTGAATCGAGGAGGACCGGTTTATGGGAATTTTAACAAGATTTAAGGACATTATGGCGTCTAATATCAATGCGCTGCTTGACAAGTGCGAGGACCCTGAGAAGATGATTGACCAGTATATGCGCAATCTTGAGAGTGATTTGGGCAAGGTTAAGGCAGAGACTGCTTCTGTTATGGCTGAGGAGACAAGGGCAAAGAGAGAACTCAGCGAGTGTACGGAGCAGATAAATAAGATGCAGGCCTACGCGGAGAAGGCACTCAAGGCAGGCAATGAGGCTGACGCGAGAAGCTTTTTGGAGAAAAAGCAGCAGCTTGTAACAACTCAGGCATCGCTTCAGCAGACATATGACGTTGCTGCGGCAAACGCATCAAAGATGCGCCAGATGCATGATAAGCTGGTAAAGGATATTGACAGTCTTGAGGCAAGGAGAGCCGCAATCAAGGCGACAGTTAAGGCTGCCAAGGCACAGGAGAGAATTAACAAGGTCGGAACAAGCGTTAAGGGCGCCGGCAACAGCATGGAAGCATTTTCAAGAATGGAAGCTAAGGCCAATAAGATGCTTGATGAGGCAAATGCAATGGCAGAACTCAACGCATCAGCAGAGGACGCAGATATAGACAGTCTTGCGGCAAAGTACGATGAAGGTCCTCAGAATACAGCAGTAGATGACGAGCTGGCAGCATTAAAGGCTAAGATGGGCTTATAATCTGTATTTGAATATAAGGAGTTTAATATAATGGGATTATTCAGCAAACAGTTTTCCAATGTCGTTGAGTGGGAAGAGTACAGAGATGATGTGATTTTCTGGAAATGGACCAACCGTGAGATTAAAAAGGGAAGCCGGTTAATTATAAGACCCGGACAGGACGCCATTTTTATGTATAACGGCGTAATAGAAGGTATATTTAAAGAGGAGGGAAGCTTTGACATTGAGTCGGATATAATTCCGTTCCTCTCTACATTGAAGGGTTTTAAGTTTGGTTTTAACAGCGGAATAAGGGCTGAGGTGCTTTTCGTGAACACTAAGGAATTCACTGTGAAGTGGGGCACCAAGAACCCTATCGCCATACCTACACAGACTTTGCCGGGCGGAATGCCTGTAAGAGCATTCGGTACATTTAATTTTAAGGTTGATGACTATGTTGCGCTTATAGATAAGGTTGCAGGCGTCAGGCAGATGTACTGTGTGGAGGATGTCAGAGAGCGTGTCGTAGCTGTTCTTGACCAGCTTCTTATGAAGTGGATTACCAGAGAAGGCAAGGATATGTTTAATCTTCAGGCAAACGCGTTCGATATTGCGTCGGGAATTAAGGATGATTTGGATATGCAGATTTGTAAAATCGGCATTACGATAACTGATTTTACGATTTCAAGCTTCTCATATCCGGAGGAAGTTCAGAAGATGCAGACGAAGGCGGCTTCTCAGTCAATGGTCGGAGATATGAACAGATATACTCAGATGGCAATGGCTGATTCGCTTGCAAAGGGCGGCCGCTCTAATATTGCCGGAGATATGATGAATATTCAAATGGGTATGGCTGTCGGACAGCAGATGATGAATAATATGAATTCAGCTAACGGAGCCGGATTTTCGGGAACAGCCGGAGCCGCATCTGGCGGCGCGGGAAGCGGAGCATCATCTTCGGGAGCTCCTAAGTTCTGCCCGGAGTGCGGAACACCGACTAACGGGGCGAAGTTCTGCTCTAACTGCGGAAAGAAGCTTATTAACTAGCCGGTTAAAAATAATTGATTTATATAAAAAAATATTTGGCTGCCACGCTGCGCGAATTCGGAAAACCGAGGCGACGTGGCAGTTATTTTGCTGAATGAAAACGGAGAAGGAAAATGAATTTAGACGGTTTAAATGATATGCAGAAGAGAGCGGTCAAAAAGACAGAGGGCCCGCTTTTGATTATAGCCGGTGCGGGCAGCGGAAAGACCCGTGTGCTCACGCACAGAATTGCGTATTTGATTGAGGAGCGCGGAGTGCAGCCGTACAACATACTGGCTATTACATTTACCAACAAGGCGGCTGCCGAGATGAAAGAGCGAGTGGAAAAGATTACGCCGCTTGGAAGCCAGGTGTGGGTGAGTACCTTTCACTCGACATGCGTCCGCATTCTGAGAAGATACATAGACCGTCTCGGATATAGTACAAATTTTACTATTTACGATACCGACGACCAGAAAAGTGTGATAAAGGACGCCTGTAAAAAGCTGAATATTGATACTAAGATGCTGAAAGAGCGCACAATAATGAGCGCTATCTCAAGGGCTAAGGATGAGCTTGTCACTCCTGATGAAATGGAGATGAATGCGGGCGGAGATTACAATGCGCGCAGGATTGCCGGGGTGTACAGGGAGTATCAGAAAAATCTCAAGCTGAACAATGCTCTTGATTTTGATGATTTGATTTTTAAGACGGTTGAACTCTTTTCGCAGGACGAGGAAATTCTTCACGCTTATCAGGAGCGTTTTAAATATATTATGGTTGACGAGTACCAGGACACCAACACTGTGCAGTTTAAATTTATAAGCCTGCTTGCCGCAAAGCACGGCAATCTTTGTGTCGTGGGTGACGACGACCAGTCTATATATAAGTTTCGAGGCGCAAATATAGGAAATATTTTGAGCTTTGAAAATACTTTTAAGGATGCAAAGGTTATAAAGCTTGAGCAGAACTACCGTTCTACAAAGACTATTCTCGACGCGGCAAACGGCGTTATAAAAAACAATATAGGCAGAAAGGATAAAACGCTTTGGACTGCAAATAATGAGGGTGAAAAAATTAATTTTTGTCTGTATGAGGACGCTTACCGTGAGGCTGAGGGAGTTGTAAACAGCATTTGCGAGAAGGTCAGGGACGGCTGGAATTACAACGAGATTGCTGTCTTGTACAGGACAAACGCCCAGTCGCGTCTTTTGGAGGAGCGGCTTATTGTGAGAAATGTGCCGTACAGGATTTACGGCGGCGTGAATTTCTACCAGCGCCGTGAGATTAAGGATATACTCGCGTATCTCAAAACTGTGGACAACGGTATGGACGCTCAGGCAGTCAGACGTATAATAAATGTCCCGAAGCGAGGTATCGGCGCTACAACGCTTGAGCGTATACAGTCATTTGCGGACATAAACGGCTGTACCTTCTGGGACGCGCTCTGCAACGCCGCTGAAATTCCCGACATAGGGCGCTCTCTCGGCAAAATTGAGAGCTTTGTTACTCTTATTCTCGGATTTCGGGCTAAAATGGAGTTTATGTCTATCAGGGAGCTTACAGAGACTATTATCCGTGACACTAAGTATATCGAGTATCTTTCTGAGAGCGAGACAAAGGAAGAGGTTGAGGTACGCCAGGAAAATATCGACGAGTTTATAAATAAGATTGTCAGCTACGAGGAAGGCGGCGCTGAAAATGATTTTGACGATTCGGTGGAACTTGGAGGCGTGCAGACGAGCCAAACGGGCGGAGAGGATTTTGGAACTGTGCGGGATAGTTCAGGTGTGTCCGCTGACGGGGAGTTTGAGTTTAAGCCGACATTAAACGGTTTTCTCTCTGAGGTAGCGCTTATCGCCGACATTGACAATCTTGACCAGTCGGGCAATCAGGTTATGCTTATGACGCTTCACAGCGCAAAGGGACTGGAATTTCCGGTGGTCTACATGACGGGGCTTGAGGACGGACTGTTCCCGAGTTATATGACGATTGTTTCTGACGACCCGACAGACGTCGAGGAGGAGAGGCGTCTGTGCTATGTCGGCATAACGAGAGCACAGAAGGAGTTAAACATCAGCAGCGCGAAACAGCGCATGGTACACGGCGAGACGCAGATGAACAAGGTTTCGCGTTTTGTAAAGGAGATTCCTCAGGAGCTTCTGAATGTGGTAAATCAGGCAATCGGCTACAATAAATCAAAAATTGCATTCGGAGGCGAAACCGAGCCCGGAGAACAGAGCCGTTTTAATTTCAGGGCAAGCGCAAAGGAGGCTCTCAGCCGTTACGGAAGCGGCAACCCGAGCGCATATTCAAGCTATAACACAAGCAGAGTGCGAATACAGGGAAAAAACAGCGGCTCGGGCAGCACATACGGAATGTACGGAGGCGGAGCCGGCGGCGTTGGCTATGGAGCCGGAGGAATATCAGGACGCGGCGGAGCGGCGGGCTATTCGGGAGCAGCCGGTTATTCCGGAGCCTCAGGTTATTCAGGTGCAACAGGTTATGCGGGAAGAAGCAAAGTTACAGACTATGGAAGCGCGCATAAAGCTCCGACAGAACCGCAGAAATCAATAGCTAAAAATGTTTCTATGGCTTCTCCGAATAAAAAAGCCGGTTTTGGTAAAGAATTTCCTATGGATATATTTGATCTGAAAAAGAAAACTCAGACATCGCGGACTATGGATGATAGCTCTTACGGCGTTTCAGGCACGTCAGGCGGCGCAGGTATTTCTGGTGCATCAGAAGCTTTAGGTTACGGCGTTGGCGATACAGTCTCACATGTCAAATTCGGCACGGGAAAGGTGATTGCCGTTGAAAACGCTACAAAGGATTATATGGTAACGGTGGAGTTTGAGGAATTCGGCGTCAAAAAAATGCTAGCAGGTTTTGCGCGTTTAAAAAAACAGTAGTAAAATATTACAAAACGTGATATAATAACAAAAACATAGTTTATTTACAGAGATTGTAAAACGGTATTTATTTTATTAATAGAAAGGGGTACGGAGAATGAGTAAAGAAAAGATTGAAGAGATGATTGCGGCAAGCAAGCTTGGGGAGCTTCTGCACAAGAAGGATTCAGATGACGCCAAGAACAAGAAGTGCTTTAACTGTATTCTTATAGTTCTTGCCGTTATAGGTGCTGTTGCGGCAGTAGCAGCCATAGCGTATGCAGTTTACAGATATTTTACACCAGATTATCTTGATGATTTTGAAGATGATTATGATGATGATTTCGAAGACGATTTTGAGGATGACTTCGAGGACGAGGACAAATAACATAATCACACAGTATTTATTATTTTACGGGAATGATTGCCACCGGTCGCATGTACGGCTGGTGGCATATTTTGTTCGCGCAAATACACGGTGCGGCATGTCCGGCATATAATACCGGAACAGTTCAGATGTTGAAGCAGTCGTGTGCAGGAATGGAGGATTAAAATGAAAAAGGGAGAAATATACGAGGGAACAGCGGAATATATTGAATTTCCGAACAGGGCGGTTGTCTGGGCAGAAGAATGCGCGGACGCAGACGGAGGCGCTGATCAGGCAGGCTTTGAGGACGCAAACGGATGCGATAATCAGACAGGCTGCGCAAAAAAAACAAAAGTCATTGTTAAGAACTGTGTTCCCGGACAAAAAGTGCGTTTTGTGATAAATAAAAAAAGTGGTGAAAAATGTGAGGGAAGACTTCTGGAGGTCATCGAAAAGTCGCCTCTTGAGACGGAAAGCTATAATTCCGGCAGCGTGTGCGCATATTTTGGAAAATGCGGCGGCTGTGTATATCAGAGTATGGATTACAGCGAGCAGCTTAAGATGAAAGAGACGCAGGTCAAAAACATTCTTTCTGAGGTTATCAAAGGCGATTTTGGGTTTGAGGGAATTATCGGAAGTCCCCTGAAAGAAGGCTACAGAAATAAAATGGAGTTTACCTTCGGTGATGAAGTTAAGGGCGGAGAGCTTGCGCTCGGGCTTCACAGGAGAAACAGCATGTATGATATTGTAACGGTAGACGGCTGCAAAATTGTAGATGATGATTTCAGCAGGATATTAAACTGTGTGTGCAGGTATTTTAAGGACAAAAAACTGCCGTATTTTCATAAAATGACTCACGAGGGGTATCTGCGCCATTTGCTGGTCAGGAAAGCCGCAAAGACGGGACAGATTTTGGTTGATATTGTCACCACAACTCAGATGCAGTTTGATATGTCAGAACTGTCGAAAAAGCTCGAAAATCTGGAGCTTAAAGGCAAAATTGTCGGGTTTTTACATACTTTTAACGACAGTATTGCCGATGTCGTCAAAAATGAGGGCACAGAGGTGATTTTTGGACAGGATTTCATACAGGAGGAGCTTCTTGGTCTTAAATTTAATATATCCACTTTCTCATTTTTCCAGACAAATTCACTCGGCGCGGAGGTGCTGTACTCAAAGGCGAGGGAATATGTAGGAACTACAAAGGACAAGGTTGTTTTTGATTTGTACAGCGGCACGGGAACAATCGCACAGATTCTGGCGCCTGTAGCCAAAAAGGTAATCGGAGTGGAGATTGTCGGCGAGGCTGTCAGCGCCGCCCGCGAAAACGCAGAACTGAACGGCCTGTCAAACTGTGAATTTATAGCGGACGATGTTCTAAAGGCTCTTGACAACATTTCATCAAAGCCGGATTTAATTGTGCTTGACCCGCCTCGCGACGGCATTCACCCGAAAGCACTTGAGAAAATTATCGGCTACGGCGTTGAACACATGGTCTATATTTCGTGCAAGCCCACATCCCTGGCACGCGATTTAGTGACATTGCAGGAGAGGGGATACAGGGTGGAGAAGAGCTGCTGCGTGGACATGTTTCCGGGGACGGTGCATGTGGAGACGGTTGTGCTTTTGTACCAAAAACATGTCAACGAATATCTGAAAGTATCATTAGACCTTGATGAGTTGGATATTACTGCTTCAGAGAGTGAAGCTACTTATAAAGATAAAGAGATTAAAGAATATATCTTCAATAAATATGGGATAAAAGTATCGTCATTATATATATCTCAAATCAAGAGGAAGAACGGAATTGAAATGAGGGATAATTATAACAAGTCACAAAAAGCTGATGCGAAAGTGCCACAGTGCCCACCAGAAAAAGAAAAGTATATTGTGGAGGCACTGAAGCATTTTCAAATGATATAGATTTAAAAATCAGCCATTTCACGAAAGTGGCATAGTATAAGGCATTGCATCATTAAACGGTCTCCTAGGAATTTGTCCGCACTCCCGTCTCTTACCCCTCAACACATACCTGCACTTCATAATTCCAGTGCAAAATGCCCGAAACGACTATTAACTGTACTGTAAATGTCGGCTCAACGCCATATTTTGTCCGGGCTATACGCATTACCTCGCTTAATACCTGTTCGCGGTTTTCTTCGGTACAATCAGCGCACAGGTATTTTCCTTTTGGCAGTACCTTTAATCCATCTGTCTCTGCATAGCGAATGCAGACAGCAAAAAGCCTTGATAATCCGTTTTCGGTGTATATGCCGGCTAAATCCTCAAAGGCAAACTGCTCTTTTAAGGCCGGTGTAACTTTATCGTAGAAATGGCTGAGATAATTCCAGAGATTATCAAGCATTGGAACTTCTAAGGTATCTGAAAGCAAAATAACACGCTCCGGAAAATCCTTAATAAAGGTGCCGTTAGGATTTTTGTGCATCTGCAATTTTTTTTCATAGTCAGCTTTTGCCAGCCGGATTTTTGATTTACTGTACTGGAGCGCTGCTATTTTATCATCAGCTTTTTTTTCTGCTTGCGCTAAAAATTCCACAATTTTTTCAAGGTCGTCATATTCTAAAACCTTTTTTATCTCCTGCAAAGGCAGATCCATAAGCTGCAAAGCCCGGACCGTATTCAGCCGAACAATATCCTGTTCGGTATAATAGCGGTAATTAGTCCATTCGTCTTTTTTGCTTGGCTTTACTAATCCGATACGGTCATAATGCCGCAGCGTTTCGCTCGTTGTATGGACAGCCTTTGCAGCTTCTCCAACTGAAAAATATTTCTTCATTTTTATTTTCTCTCATTGACATTTGTGTAACACAAAGGTTTATGATTCACTTTAACATAGGATATTGCGAAAAACAATAGATATTGCAATGTTGTTTAGGAGGAATAGCTGCATGATAGAACTCAAACAGGTAACAAAGCAGTACGGGCAAGCAACCGTACTGAAAAATATTACTTTGTCGATTGATGAACCTGGTATTTATTTCCTGCTTGGCAGGAATGGCGCAGGCAAAACAACGCTTCTCAAATCCATTGCCGGGTATCAGAATATTACAGACGGCATTATTAAAGTTGACGGTAAGACAATAACAACATCCGCTTTGGACACAGGGGTCAGCTATATCGAAAACTTTGCAAAGCATTTTAATCTTCCGGTGCGTAAGCTGCTGCGGATTGCTTCGGAAGTAAACCCCAACTACGATTACGACTTTGCTTCGGAAATGATGGAGCGCTTTGAGCTTGATGGAAAAAAGAAGTTTAATCATCTTTCTCTTGGCATGAAAACAATGGTTTCCACGATTATCTGTTTGGCAAGTAATAAAGAGGTCATTCTTTTAGATGAGCCTGTTCTTGGTTTCGACGCAATTATGCGCGTGGAGTTTTATGATATGCTGACGGAGAGTTTTCAGAAACATCCGCGAATTATTATTGTATCCACTCATATCATTGAGGAAATTGCAAAGACAATTCAAAAACTGATCATTATTGATAAAGGCAGTATCCGTTTTTTTGATACATTACAGTCGGTTGAAGCAAACGCGTTCAGTATCAGTGGTCTGCAAAAGGACGTGGAAGCTGCGACACAAAATCTGAACATCATTGGACAGGATACGGTTGGAGGGCTTGCAACAAGTTATATTTTTGACGCCCCGCCGGAACAGACTGCTTCATTAGAAATTCACCCGCTGTCTTTGCAGGATTTCTTTATCCAAATGGTGGGGCATAAGGGAGGTGCAAAAAGATGACAGCTGTTTTTGCGATTGTAAAGCGATTGCTTGCGAGCAATAAAATCAGTTTTATTATTACTGCGCTTGTGGTACTTTGTGCCACATCTTCCGGCGACGTTGCTTTAAGTAACGGAAATTATACATGGCTGCTTGCTGCCTTAACGCCATTCTTTTTTGTGTTTTATGATTTTTCGAAGCTGATGCATTTGGGAGCGAGTAAAAAAGATTATTTTTTCGCTTGTCTGATCAGCTATGGTTTCCTGGCGTTTTGCATTTCACTTGTCAATACAGTAATACATATACTGATTGACCCCTTATATTCAGCGCGAACAGTTATCAATATGATGGACGTGTGTAAATGGACGGAAAACGGGATTTTTGTTGCCGGATTACAGCAAATGTTCTTTTTGTTGCTTGTTATGGTTTTTCTTCATGTGCTGTTATCCATGCAGCCGCATTGGTACGGGTGGCTGACCGACGCGGTATTAGCTGCAATTATTTGTATTTTTACACCGATTGCACCATTACGGGCTATCTTATCCGGATTTTTCCGAATTATTATGTTTAACGGCAATGCAGTTTTACACATTGGTATCTGTCTGCTGCTAAGTGCCGCTCTGTCTTTTTTGGGGCTTGTAGTCTTAAAAAGAAAAACTTTATAGAAAAGAGGGATGGCTATGTTCATGAAGAAAATCATTTCACTTGTATTGTGTTTTATATTTGGAATTTTCATTTTGTCGGGTTGCTCAAACAGCAGCGAGTCATTTGAGGAAAAAAATTATACGTCAGATACACAGATAAATGAAATCAATATTGATGTACGGGACAGAGAAATTGAAGTGTCGTTGTCCGAGGACGAACAAGTCCATATTAAATATTATGAAAATAGTAAAGAGTATTACGAATTTTTGGTTTCTGACGAAAATGTGTTGACCATGACAAGTGCAAGCGATAAAGATTGGATGGATTATATTGGGGGAAAAACCTCTGCCGAAGATAGAAAAATATTGCTGCAGATACCGGATGCGCTTTTAGAAAATCTTACGCTATCCACAACAAACGAGAATATAACACTTTCTGCATTGGCTGTGACAGGAAGTATAAATCTTTCTTCTAATGGAGGAAATATTGACTTTGGAAACTTAGATGCAGGCAGTGCCATGACCCTGAACGTTAAAAATGGAGATATTTCCGGTGCGATTTCAGGAAGTTATGATGATTTTTCTATTCAGTCCGAAATAAAAAAAGGTGAAAGCAATCTGCCGGACAATAAAGAGGGCGGCGAAAAAACGCTGAACGTATCCTGCAATAACGGAGATGTCAATATTGAGTTTGTGAACGAATAATTGTAATTCTGAAAACTGGTATTTTGCGGCTGGAGAATACTAATAAACGGCGGTTTTGAAATTATCATTTCAAGCCGCCGTTTTTATTCTATAGGAAAGTTCTCTGAACTTCCTGTAGAATTGCTCAAATCCATGTTATATTTCCGTTTCAAGCAGCTCCCGCAAGGATTGCAGGAAAACATTTGCGGCTTTGGAAAATATCTGATATTTTTTCCAGACGATAAAACCGGAAGCCTGAAGCTGAGGAGCAAAAGGACGGAAGCAAAGATTGCTGTCATGTGTGTTAATAAGTTTATCATAGCACAGAGCGTATCCAAGCCCTTCATCCACCAATAGAGAAGCGTTAAAAAGCAGGTTATAAGTCGCAACAATATGCAGTTCTGATTCTTCCCGCTGGAGCCAGCGGCCAAGATAGAGATTGTCCCCTTTTTGATGGGAAACGATCAGCGGTTTATCCCACAGATCCTCCGGGCAGACGGTCTCTTTTTCGGCTAATGGGGAATCCCTGCGCATCAGAACGCCCCAGGTGTCTTTGATGGGGACCGGAATTGCCTCATATTTCTGCGGGTCAATTTCTGTAAAAAGCAGACCAAAATCAATAAGTCCCTTATCCAGATATTCCAATACATGCTCCGCGTTACCGCTGGAGATGTGATACCGAATATCAGGAT
>CASFUI010000300.1 GCA_949297565.1 uncultured Eubacteriales bacterium | reverse complement strand
CCTATGATAATCCGGAAAAGGAAGAAGCACTCTTAAAGACATTTAAGGTTACCGGAAGAATACAGTTCCTTGACGGGCAGAGTAATGCCAATTCTCAGAACCATTATATACAGACATCGTCTATAAGGCCTTCAAACGGCGTTATGAGATATATGGTGCTTGACACAAATCCGTTTACGGAGTTTACCCAGGAGGAGATTCCTTCTAATATCATGTATCCTGCTACTTCTGGTGTGACTTTCAGAAGCGAGGACAGCAACGTGTGTACATATACGGCGGGAAGCCTTCTTGGAGTGCATGCGGGCGTATCTATGGTTTCAGCGGGTATATATTCGCAGGATACACTGGGCAATGAAGTGGCTCTTGTAGAAGATAAAATAAATGTGGTTGTTCCGTTTAAGAAGCTTGGCAGTAATGTATCAAACTTAAATGTGGGAGACCAGATTCAGCTTCAGACTACCGCAAAGCCGACTGAAATTACATGGTCTACTACTGATAATTCAGTTCTTCAGGTTGACGCGACAACAGGGCTTGTGACTGCTGTGTCAGCAGGAAAGGCTAAAATTATTGCAACCAGAGTTCAGGATGAATTGTATACCGTGTACGGTATGCCATATCAGCTCGAATATGAGTTTACGGTTATTGACGGATTTGGACTCAGTACAACAAGTGCAAATGTAAATATCGGCGAAACATTTGATTTGACGGCGCTTGTCACAGATGAAGACCTTGATAAGAGCCCTGTGACATTTAAAGTGGAAAATCAGCCGGGAGCAGACGGTATTGTTCCTACTGAAAAGCTTGTCAATACGACACAGAACGGAAAGGTGCTTACTGTAGAGGGAGTTGCTTCCGGTACTGTTAAGATTACAGCTATGCAGAATATAAACGGTGTTATCAAGTCTGCTACATGTATAGTTTATGTAACAACTCCTGTAGGAGAAATCAGCATAAATCCTTCATCTGTTATGGTTGACAGAGGTTCAACTGCAACAGTTCAGGTTTTGTTTAATCCTTCGGGACCTACTAACAATAATGTTTTGTGGAGAAGTTCCAATCCTGATGTTGCGACTGTAGAAGGAGACAGCTATACAGCTACAATTACAGGTGTTAAGGGCGGTACAGCTACCATAACTGTTATTTCTGAGGACGGTTTAAAAGTTGCTACCTGTGAGGTGTATGTAAGAGAACCTGTAACGGGAATTACACTTAATGAGACCACAGTTCAGTCATCTATGGCTGTAGGACAGTTCCAGCTTGTCGCAACAGTCTCTCCTGCAGGAGATGGTGTAAACAGGAATGTTACCTGGACGTCTTCTGATACTTCTGTAATAACAGTTGATGAAAACGGTCTTGTTAAATTTGTTCAGCCGGGATATGCAACTATTGTGTGTCAGACTGAGGACGGAGCATATATTGCAACATGTAATTTTATTATTAATATTCCGGTTGAATCGATAAAGCTCGATTATACCGATGAGATTATGTCCATAGGTCAGAGTCTGAGAATAACAGCAGAGGTACTTCCGGTAGAGGCATCAAACAGAAATGTATATTGGGAATCTTCAAATACTAATGTATGTATAGTAGATTCAAACGGACTTGTAACTGCGGTTGGCACAGGAAGCTGTACTATACTGTGTAAGTCGGTTGACGGCGGCAGCACTGCAATGTGTAACATCTATGTAAAGCAGCCTGTTACTCAGATTGTTTTGAATACAACGGATATTACCGTGAGAAAGGGGCAGGTATTCTGGCTCAACGCGACATGTCTGCCTGAAAATGCCGACAATAAGATAATTACATGGGAGAGCAGGGACGAGGAAGTTTGTACAGTAGAGAGTGACGGCAAGTGTACGGCAACAGGAGCCGGTACGACATCTATCATAGCTACAAATGTGGATACAGGTTTGACGGCTTACTGTGTCGTAACTGTAACACAGCCTGTCACTGGCATTACACTTAATTCGACATATCAGCTTATGTGGGTTGGCTCTAAGTATGCGATTATACCTACAATAGAGCCTGCGGACGCAGAAAATAAAAATGTTACTTATTTTTCAAGTGACCCGGAGGTTGCGTCAGTTGATGAGCACGGTGTAGTTACAGCCCTCAAGGGAGGAAGCTGTGTGATTGAGGTCACGACTGAGGAATGTCAGCTTACTGCGGCCTGCACGATTGAGGTTAAAGAGTATGTATCGTCTATAACGCTGAGTGAGCATAATAAGTTTCTCAATGTTGGAGCCAGCGGTACACTGATTGCAGAGGTTGGCTCTGATACCGCGACAAATAAAAATATTGTCTGGTCATCGTCAAATAACGATATTTGTTCAGTTGACCAGCAGGGAAATATAATAGGCGGTACACCGGGAACAGCTGTTATAACCGCAACTGCGGCTGACGGCAGCGGCGTTTCGGATTCGTGTATCGTAAGAGTTGTTAATCCTGTGACGTCTATCACTGTAGAGCCTTCGACGGTACGTCTGTTAGTAGGCGAATCTGCTATTGTGCATGCCAATATATATCCTGAGGATGCTTCTGTAAAGGATGTGGACTGGACTTCGTCAGACGAGACGATAGCGACAGTTGATGAGGCAGGAGAGATATTTGCACTCAGTACGGGAAAATGTAAGGTTACAGCTACATCTAAGGACGGAAATGAAGTTAAGGGTGTCTGCTGGGTATATGTAACACCAGTTGTAAATATTTCATCTATAAAGATAAACTCAAGTGAAATTTACATGCTTACCGGAAAATCAAGACAGTTGAGTGTTCGAGTTATGCCGGCGTCAAATACAGATTCTTACAGCTGGTATTCAACAGATACAGGAATTGTTACTGTCAATAATGATGGTGTTATAACAACTGTAGGACCTGGAACTGCTGAGGTTGTGTGTGAGAGTACAGCTAACGGAGTATCGTCTTCATGTACCGTTCATGCACTTGGAATAAGCCAGACATATATAACTTTGGAGCAGTACGACTCTTTCTGGCTGGATGTATTGGGAATAGAAAGCGGTGATACGGTTGTCTGGAGAAGCAGCAATCCTAGAGTCTGCACGGTATCTTCGACCGGACAGGTGATTGCTAGAAAAGCCGGTACAACAACAGTCACTGCGGTTACTCATAATAAGACCTTGTACTGTACTGTAAAGGTGACTAACATACCAAAATAACACAGTGTCTAAGCTTGTGTAAATTTAGCACCACCCGTTTATACGGGTGGTTTGCTGTGTAATGGAAGAAAATATTTGGCTGTTGATTTTTTGCAGCTAAAAAAGAACGGATGGCAATGAAAAGTCATTTGCCATCCGTTCTTTGTATAAATATAAAATATGAGGGGGAGATAGAATTAATTCTATCTGTAATGTATTATATGTAATAAATGTGAGCAAAGTGTGTCGGTTTAATAAAAGAAATATTAAAATTAAAAAGAAATTGTAAATTAATTTGTTGAAAGTGATGAGTCGATTAGTCAAAGGAAGATGAGAGGTGAAATTACCAGAATGAGTACAGTGTTTTGTGAAATGATGGATTGTGTGCATAACAGCAGCGGTGTCTGTGATGCGGAGAGCATTGCTGTAATACAGGGCAAATGCGCAAAAATTGAGAAAAAGAAACCTGAGGAAAAACAAAAAAAGTCAGGTGGAGCCAGAAGAATTAAAGTGTTTGAGGGCACTGATTGGGTATAAACTATACAAATCGAAATTATTTATGTTTTCATAGTCTTCAGTTTTTGGCGTCTTGAAAATATAGCGATATAGTGTTATTATATAGCTTGAAATTTTTATTGTTTAGTAGTATGAAAGAAATTATTTATACATATTAACATATATAAATTATAGGAGTCACCGATATGAACGAAAAGGATAATTTTGATATTGATGATGAGCTTGCACGTTCACTTGAGCGTCTGGTAGAGGAAGAGACAAATGTCGCAAAAGCGGCATATTCAGATGAAGAGCATGTTGATAATGAAAATATAAACAGTGAACCGGTCAGAAAAAAATCTAAGAGTGTTGATCTTGATGCAACACAGATGGTTGACAGAAATATGGTAAAAAGTCTTGCAACTGGCGGCGTTTCACAAAACAGACAGGCGTATGAAAAAAATGACATGTCTGAGCTGTCAGATGATGACTTTGAGGATGATAAATCTGATTTGACCGAAGGCGTAAAAGATGAAAGAAGTGCTTTAAATAGGGAAAAAGAAACTGCACCGCAGAGACTTACTAAAAGAAATAAGCTTATTATTGCCGGAGTCGGCGGCTTTGTAGTTCTGGTTGTCTTAATAATTGTAATAGCGGCTGTTGTTATAAATTCAAATAATAAGAAGTCGTATAAGTATAATTATGATAAGGGAATGGAGTATTACAACAGCCAGGATTATAACCAGGCGGTAGATTTTCTCTCAAAGGCTTATGCGACAAGCGATGGAAAGAAAAATGTAGAGATGATGTGCGCGCTTGCAGATGCATATAATCGAACAGGACAGACAGATAAGGCAATAGAGGTGCTGAAAGAGGCGCTTGCATATGATAAGCTTAACGAAAAAGCGCTCACAGCACTGGCTCAGCTCTATCAGGATAATAAAAACGGAGCAGAGCTTACGGAGCTTATAAGAGATTATAAGGGAACAAAATCTGAATCCGTTCTTGATGCATATAAGGTTTCGGCTCCAACTCCTTCTGAGACTCCTGGAAACTTTGACGATGCCATTGAACTAAGGCTTATGGCGGCTGACGGCTGTGATATTTATTATACAGTTGACGGAAGTGAGCCTACCGCAAAGAGCATAAAGTATTCAGGAAGTATTAAAATAGAGAAGGATACGGTTACCGTTAAGGCGATTGCTGTAAACTCTATAGGTGTAAACTCGGATATTGCTGAATTTACATATACTATTGCGCTAAAGGCACCTGAGGCGCCTAAGCTTTCTCCGGAGAGTTCTGAGGTTACTGTGGGAACAAAAATTGTAATCGAAGGGCTTGCGGATGATGAAAAGGCGTACTATACTTTAGACGGAAGCACACCTTCAGCTAATTCGTCACAGTATTCGGGCGGAATAGAGCTGAATAAAACGGGAAATATTGTTGTTTCCGTGATTGTAATTAACAAGCATAATTTGTCAAGCACTGTTACAAGATGCAGCTATACCGTTATAGAGGAAAAGTCTTACACCCAATCTGAGGCAGAGGCTATTCTTATGAGGCGCCTTCAGGAAAATGGAAAAGTGAGCAGTCTTGGAACTGTTGTTCCCGGCGGAGGAACAGCAAAGCTTGAGTACCAGAGCATTATGACAATAAGCGGCGTTGAGATGTATTATATACGTCTTGATGTATATAACGGCAACAGCAGGACCACAGATGGATATTACGGTGTTGGAGTCAAGAACGGTCAGTGTTATACGGTTACCGGCAGCAATGGCTCTCTATCAGCCGTTCAATATTAATTTTTACTATTACTTTGAAAGGGGTACATAAATGTATAAGATTTTAAAAGCTGAAAAGCTGGCGGAAAAAATTTATTTAATGGATGTTTTAGCGCCCAGAGTCGCTAAGCATTGTCAGCCTGGTCAGTTCGTTATTGTGAAAATGGATGAAAAGGGAGAGAGGATTCCTCTTACAATCTGTGATTACAACAGGGAAGAGGGAACAATCACCATAGTTTTCCAGAGTGTCGGTGCATCTACAACAAAGATGGCTGATTTAAAGGAAGGCGACTATTTTGAGGATTTTGTGGGCCCGCTCGGATGTGCGTCAGAATTGGTTAATGAAGATATAGAAGAGTTAAAGAAAAAGAAAATAGTTTTTGTAGCCGGAGGAGTGGGAACTGCGCCTGTATATCCACAGGTAAAGTGGCTTCATGAGCACGGCATTGATGCCGATGTAATTGTCGGAGCGAAAAACAAGGATATGCTTATCTTAGAGGAGCCTATGCGTGAAGTGGCAGGAAATCTCTATCTCACGACGGATGACGGAAGCTATGTAAGAAAGGGAATGGGTACAGATGTATTAAAGGACCTTGTAAATAACGAGGGAAAGAAATATGACCTTTGTATAGCAATCGGACCGTTGATTATGATGAAATTTGTCTGTCTTCTTACAAAGGAGCTGGGTATTCCAACAGTTGTAAGTATGAATCCTATTATGGTTGACGGAACAGGTATGTGCGGAGCATGCCGTATTCAGGTTGGAGATGAGGTTAAGTTTGCGTGTGTTGACGGACCGGAGTTTGACGGACATAAGGTGGATTTCGACCAGGCTATGAAGCGCCAGCAGATGTATAAGACGGAGGAGGGCAGAGCTATGCTTGCTCTTACCGAGGGCGATACACATCACGGCGGCTGCGGACACTGTAATTAATTATTTTATTATGGCTGTCGCATATTTTTATGTTAAATGTAATGACTGCCGTAGTAAATGTTATAGTATGGAAAAACAAGGG
>CASFUI010000299.1 GCA_949297565.1 uncultured Eubacteriales bacterium | reverse complement strand
CTTCGACAACAAGCACTCGATTTTCATACAGTAATCGATATATAAGCTCATGTATAAACTCGCTTGAGTTCTGGTTTGAATTAGGCTGATAATTCCATAGATAATACTCGTCCTGCTTTGTTTCCTTACCATTTAGCAGTGTTTTAAATTCACATTTGCTTATGGCGTTTGCAATCATATTAATGGCCACGTTTATCATAAATTCTTCAGCAACTAACGCCTCAAATTTATTTTTATCTATATATGTGTCCGCTGTTGCTTCTATACTTTCAGACGCAACTTCTGTTGTTTTTCCTGTCACTAAATCATGAAGGAAAGTTTTTATACCCAGTTTTTTCGCCTCCCTTAATAAGTCCATGTGTTCATATTTCCGCAAAATATGTCTTTGCTGACTTCATTATAATTTATCAACTCTTCGCGAAGCGTTTCTGCTGCCACAAAAGCTTTAAAACCGTCAGTTTTCCTTGATTTTGGCTCAATTTTTCCATATGTCATATTTCCTGATGACGACATATCTTTTTTTGAGTTATTGCAGTACCAGCGCATTAATGGATTATTTCCCCATGCTATTTGATGATTATTAAATAGACTTGTTATTGTTGGTATAATCATCATCTCATCTGACGGACGTACTAATGATATGTTTCCGTCTTTTCCTGCCGTAAATCCCGCTTCAATAAGCGCTCTTGACACAAGCGTATGTCTGTATTTATCAATTCCCAGTTTAATAATATTGTACTTTTTTGCTTTTTCCTCTAACCACTTTGCCGGTACCTCCGGCGAAATTTCAGGACCACTCACAAACGTCAGGAGTCCCCCGTCCTCCCATTCTCTCAGCGGAGCTTTTATTCTGGATAAGTCTTTAGACTCCTCGCACACCCATGTATGCGTAATCCAATAGTCAATATTATTACGTATAACGAGTATACCTGCTGCTATAAAATCTTCCGTGTTAGCATAATCAAGTCCTGCAACAGCATTAGTTCCGTGTTCAAACTCAGGAATTATTATGTTAGTTGCTTTTATATTTTCCCAAGGTGTAACAACAGCTTCTTTTACCCCTACAGGGCAGTTACATCGTTTAGTAGCAAAAGAAGAGTGTCCCATAGGGTCTAATTTGTAATCCTCATACTCTAAATTCATTTCATGCTGTAAGTGCGGGAAATAAAAAAGTGAGGGATTTGCCATTGTCCAGTTGCTTTTATTTTGTATTAGTTTTTTATCCGGTATTCTGCACAGGAACGGAAGTGTACCATTATCATCAACTTCCCTTCTTAATATTTTTTTGCACTTATCCAACTCAGCGTCAAGCGGTCCGTCCCTAATATCGCCATCCGTTGTTACTATCGTCTGGCGCGGATGCGGAACTTTTCCCAGTCCTGTCACTGCAACATCAACAAGTTTCATATTCTCATAAGCATGATACTCGTCAAAATCAACCTTTCCCGGACGAAAACCGTCCTTTGTTTTAGGGCTTGATGTATTAAAGGCAAGCTCAGAGCCAGTCTTTATATTTTTAATTAATTCTTTTGTCCACTTAAAATGTTTCCGCATTACGGTTTTATTTTGTTCAAGCATATTGTAAACATCAAAAAATGATGTTTTAGCCTGCTTTTCTGACATTGCAAAAATATCAATATTATAATTTTTAACGCCGTTTACCGGAGTAAGCAAGCAAAAATTTTCAAATGACAGATAGCCGTTTTTTCCGCTTCCTCTTCCTACATAAATTATAAGCTTAGGAAATCTCAGCTGATTATCTTGTGTATATACACAGTTATGAAGCGCAAAACAGAACTGTTCCCACATCAGCAAATCGAACGGAAAATATTTTTGAAAAGACATATATTTATCGAGCTGCTGTGTATTAACAATCAATTTTTCAGTATCGAATATATATTCAATTAAATCGCACAGCATGAACTGCTCCTCGCAAATAGGATAAGGTCTGCCGCGTATATGCTGTATATAATCCGTTATTCTACAATCCGAAATCATCTTCGCCACCACCATCTTTAATATTATCGTCTGCATTAATTCCAAGTGTATCAAGAATTTTTAACATTGCGGCGCTTACTCTTGTAATCTCTGATACGGAAGGATTTGTCTTATGAACTTCATAGCCTTTTGTGTTACACTCGGTAATCGTTACTCCGTTTTCCTCTACATCTTCTTGCAGCTTTGCTTTCGTTTCAGCTAAAGAGCAATAATCATCAACAAGTTTTTCAAAGTGATATTCATCCGCTCCCTTGCGTCTAAGCTGTTCCTTCAATGATTTGGCTATTCTTTGAGATATTGTTGCCATATAATCCTCCTTCCGAAAAGTTTATAAAAGTTAAAGTTGAAATGTTCATTTAGCCTCGAAACAATATAACATTAAAAATAAGAAGCTAAATTCTTAATTTTAAGCAAAAATTAAAATTTATCATGCGCGAGTTTTTCTACTTTGTCGAGTTTGGCACCGGTCAAGACATGTTTATATAGTTTTTTAATTTTTTTACCCGGGGGCTACCAGCGTTCAGGTGTCAATGCTGAAATGTTATCGTATAATCTTCCGTGCCTTTTTTCATGGCACTCATGGCATAAGCTGACAAGATTGCGCTCCTGCTGTCCTGATTTACTGTAGAATATCTCAAGAGCGAGTTCAGGATATTTGCGTACATGATTTACATGATGAACGGTTGTCGCTTTTGTATATAATCCTCTCTCCTTGCAGTCTTGACATTCGTTTTTATCTATAT
>CASFUI010000298.1 GCA_949297565.1 uncultured Eubacteriales bacterium | reverse complement strand
ATTTGCGTCTGCCATCAGGGCTTATTTGTGACGCTCCGACACAAATAGCCGATTGAAAAATCAGCTCACCGGAGTGATTTTTCAATCTATACTCCATTCCAGAGGCACACTTTATCTAATCTATCCTATCTTGGAACTTCAACCATAATATATGCCTCTAATATATCGCCCTCCTGAATGTCGTTAAAGTTCTCTATAACTATACCGCATTCAGTTCCGGCTTTAACCTCTTTTACCTCATCCTTAAAATGCTTAAGAGAAGCAATAGGTCCCTCAAAAATCTGTTCCTTGTCTCTTATCAGGCGTATCTTTGAATCCCTGGTAATTCTTCCCTCTGTTACAAGACATCCGGCAATATTGCCGATACCTGACGCCTTAAATATCTGACGTATCTCAACCTGACCGATAACCTTTTCCTCGTATATAGGCTCAAGCATACCCTTGAGAGCTGCCTCTACATCCTCAATAGCGTTGTAGATAACAGTGTAGAGCCTCATGTCTACCTTTTCGCGCTCAGCCACAATTCTCGCCTGATTATCAGGTTTTACGTTAAAGCCTATGATAATTGCGTTTGACGCTGACGCGAGAACAACATCCGACTCATTGATATTTCCGACGCCGCCGTGAATAACCTTAACGACAACCTCATCATTTGAGAGCTTGACAAGACTCTGCTTTACAGCCTCAACCGAGCCCTGAACGTCAGCCTTTATGATAAGCCCGAGTTCCTTTACATTGCCCGCCTGTATCTGTTCAAACAGCGCGTCAAGAGACACCTTATGCTTAGTGTCATCGAGAAGCTTTTTCTTGCCCTCGCTGATAAATGTCTCAGCTACGTTTCTTGCCTCTTTGTCACTGTCCATAGCCATGATAATCTCTCCCGCGTTCGGAACATCATTGAGACCTAAAATCTCAACAGGCGTAGAAGGACCTGCCTCCTTAACCCTGCGTCCCTTATCGTCAATCATAGCTCTTATTTTACCGTAGCTTGCGCCCGCAGCAACATTATCTCCAACATGAAGAGTACCCTTCTGTACAAGTATTGTGGCAACCGGACCGCGTCCTCTGTCGAGCTCAGCCTCGATTACAATACCTCTTGCATTACGGTTCGGATTAGCCTTTAACTCCTGCACCTCCGCAGTGAGAAGTATCATCTCGAGAAGCTCATCTATACCCTGCTTAGTATGCGCAGAAACAGGAACAAATATCGTCGAGCCTCCCCAATCTTCAGCAATAAGCTCATATTCCGTAAGCTCCTGCTTTACCTTTTCAACATTGGCATTAGGCTTATCAATCTTGTTTACGGCAACGATAATCTCAACACCGGCAGCCTTTGCATGGTTAATAGCCTCGATAGTCTGAGGCATAACGCCGTCGTCTGCCGCTACCACAAGAATCGCAATATCTGTAGCCTGAGCGCCTCTCATTCTCATAGCCGTAAACGCCTCATGTCCCGGCGTATCAAGAAACGTAATTGACTGCCCGTTCACATCGACAGTATAAGCACCGATTTTCTGTGTAATTCCGCCTGATTCCTTATCTGTGACATGAGTCTCACGTATGGCGTCAAGCAGAGATGTCTTACCGTGGTCAACGTGTCCCATAACACAGACAACAGGAGGTCTTGGCACCATATTTTCTTCCGGTTCCTCATCCTCCTTGAGAAGCTCTGCGATAACATCAACCTTTACCTCATGTTCGCAGATACAGTTGAACTCAAGCGCTATCTCCTCAGCCGTATCATAATCAACTTCCTGATTAATCGTTACAACCTTTCCCTGCATAAAAAGCTTCTTCACAACAACAGAAGGCTGTACCTTCATCTTATCGGCAAGCTCTTTAATTGTGAGAGAATCAGGAAGCACAAGCTGCTTTATTACCTCTTCTTCCTTCTCCTCTTTCTTTGACGGCTTTTTCATCTGGCCGTTTGCAAATTTAAGGTTTTCTTTGACCTCAACGTCCTTCTTACGGTCGTTTTTGTGATTATCTTTTCTTGCATCCGGTCTTCTTGAATCCGGCTTTGTCTCGAAAATAAAATCATCCTTTGGCGCTGCGTCCCTGCGGTCGTTCTTTCTTCCCTGGTTAGAGAAAGCTCCCTGTCTTGAGTCATTTCTCTGACCGCCGGAATTTCTTGAATCTCCCCTGTTGTCATTTCCGCGGAAACCTCTGTCTGAGCCTCTGAAATCTCCTCTGTCGCCGCGGTTATCATTTCTGTCGCCCCTGAAGTTTCTGTTATCACCGCTTCGGTTATCATTTCCACGGAAACCTCTGTCTGACCTGTTATCATTCCTGTTAAACGAAGGCCTTGATGAGTTTCCTCCTGTGCGGTCATTTCTAAAGCCGCTGTTTTGTCTGTCATTATTGCGGTTTCCCTGCTCCTGAGTTCTTGCTCCCTGTCCGGAATTTCTGTTTCCCTGATATGAGCCTCTGGCATCATTTCTGCTGTCACCGCGGAAGCCGTTATTTCTATTGTCGGAACTGCGGAAATCATTTGACCTCACATTTGAGCCGCCTCTGTTCTGACCGTCATTTCCCCTGTTATTCTGATTTCTGTTGTCTCTTCCGCCCTTTGAACTGTTCTGAGGAAAATAAAGCTGCGACACATGCGATTTTTTATCACCGCCGCGGTTTTCATTCTTATCTGAGCTGACAGGCGCAGAACTCTTACTCTCCCCTGCCTTATTTTTATTCTCTGACTGCTTCGATGTGTTTTGTACAGAATTATCTTTCTTTGTGGTATTTTCTGCCATTTTTGCCTCATTTGCTTTCTCGTTCTTTTGTTTTACAGGCTGCTGCGCAGCTGTATTTTTCTGTCCGAATTTAGAGCGAACTCTGGCTATTTCCTCATCGTTAAGTCCGCTCATTGTCTTGTAGCTTTTTTCTCCATTATCAAGCAAATCCGCAATATCCTTAGTTGTTATATTTAATTCCTTTGCCAACTCATAAACTCTCATATTCGCCATTTAACCTCTTTTCTGAATAATCCGCAGCGGGATTATTCCAAACCAATTACCAAGTACTTTTGTATTTCCCTTCCGAATCCTTCATCTAAAACCGCGAGTGATGCCCTGAACTCTTTTCCGATTGCATGCCCCAGTGTATTTTTATCGCTGTAAAATGCTATCGGCACCTTATAAAAACTGCACATATCCGAAAACATCTTCTTTGTATTGTCAGACGCGTCAGACGCTACAACCACGACAAATGCCTTTCCGGATTTCACCGCTTTCTCAGTTGAGAATTCACCGCTGGCGATTTTTCCTGCACGCTGCGCCAACCCCAGCATAGACAACGCTTTATCTTGTTTCAATATTTTCCAGGCTCCTTTTCAAATCCTCATATACCCTTTTGTCAACAGGCATCTTAAATGAACGCTCGAGTCCCTTATTGTCTATCGCTTTTTTCAAACAATCCGCATTAGGACATATATATGCGCCTCTTCCGTTTTTCTTGCCTGTATCATCAATTATAATTCCATCATCCGTTTTTAAAACGCGGATAAGCTCCTTCTTATTCTTCATTTCGCGGCAGCCGACACACTGCCTCTGAGGAATTTTCTTTATTGTGCCCAATCCAATCACTCCCAGTCCAAAAAGATTAACAAAAAGATTAATACTGTTCTTCGTTCATTTCGCCGGCCTCTGCATCATCCTCACTCTCTGTGTCCGCATCATATGCCTGCTCTGACAATTCTTCCGAGCTGAATTCCTCACCGTCCGTATCCTCTGTAAATGTGAGCGTATCCTCAAGTTCTTCAGCATCATCACCCAAAGCTTCCTCAGCCTCTTCCATCTGTGATTCACTCTTTATATCAATGCCGTAACCTGTAAGCTTAGCCGCAAGTCTTACGTTCTGCCCGGCCTTTCCGATTGCAAGTGAAAGCTGCTGGTCAGATACAACAACTGTAGCCTTCTTTGCATTCTCATCATCATAATAAGCGGAAATAGACACAACCTTTGCAGGACTCAAAGCGTTTACAATATACTGTGCCGGGTTTTCATCCCACTCAATAATATCAATCTGCTCGTTTCCCAGCTCATTTACAATAGCCTTAACTCTTGCTCCGTTTATACCAACACATGCCCCAACAGGGTCTACGTTAGGAACATCTGTCTTTACGGCTATCTTAGTTCTTGAGCCCTCTTCTCTCGCAATGCTTACAATCTTGACAATACCGTCCTTAATCTCGGATACCTCCTCCTCGAAAAGACGCTTTACCAAAAGCGGAGTCTTTCTTGACACCCTGATTACAAGCGGTCCTGACTTCTCCTTGTCTCCCTTGGAGTCTGCATTTCTGTTTCCGTTTGAAACCTCAAGAACATACAGCTTAATTCTGTCACCACGCTGATAATTTTCTCCCTTTACGCACTCGTTTTTCTTTAATGTCGTCTGTGTTCTGCCTATATCGACAAGAATATTTCCCTTATCGTCAATTCTCTGAACAATACCTGTGATAATCTCATGCTCCTTTGAGTGGTACTCGTTAAAAATTGCAGCCTTCTCTTCCTCTCGGATTTTCTGTACTATAGTTCCCTTTGCGCTCTTTGCGGCTCTTCTCGAAAACTCTTCCGATTTAATCTCAATCTTTAACACATCTCCAATCTGACAGTCCGGCTTAATCTTCTTTGCATCGGCGAGAGCTATCTCTTTTCCGTACACAAACTTCTCAGCCT
>CASFUI010000297.1 GCA_949297565.1 uncultured Eubacteriales bacterium | reverse complement strand
GGGTCAAACACATAGTTGTAATCACATATTATACCGTCGCACCAGTATGATACATCAAGTCCCAGCTCAAACGGACACACCTGATGCTTTAAAGCGTATTTTTCAAGACACTCCCTGTCAATAACCTCATTGCCGGAAATCACGTCATAAATCGCATCGTTTACCCTGTCAAAATGTCCCTTAGCATAAGGACAGCTCTCGGGACTGCACTGACGCTTTTCAAGAGGGCATATTTTATCTCTGGCTGTAAGAGTAACAGCCCTGAAATGAAGCCCATTTGAGCGCATAATTTCAAATGTATTCTCTGCAACAGTTCTCGTTATTGTCTTTGATGTCAGATAGAAAATTTTGTCCGCAAGCCCCTGTCCCATAGCCGCAACTGCCGGAAATATTGTCGAGATAGTCTTTCCGACTCCCGTGGACGCCTGTATATAAAGCGTTTTTTCCTGCGTGATAGCCTTATATACGCTCACCACAAGACCTCTCTGACCCTTTCGGTACTCAAACGGGAAATCCATTCCCGCAATAGATGCCTGACGTTTTTTTCTCTCGCTGAAAATAAAATCCGTCCATACCGTAAATTCATCCATAAGCCCGGAAAACCATGCGCTTATATCATCATATGCAAAATCCTCACGAAAGCGCTTAATTTCCTCGGTCTCTGAATTACAGTAGGTCATCTGCACTGATATTTTATCCAGATTATTCTGCGAGGCGTAAATATAGGCGTAGCACATAGCCTGCGCTCTGTGTACACTGGCGGGCTCAGAGAGCTTTAGTACATCTGTCTGCATTGTCTTAATCTCGTCAATCACCACGTCGGACAGAGGTGTTTTGTTTCCTTCCTCGTCCTCGAGCAAATCACATATAATTCCGTCGGCTCTGCCCTCAAGACTTACACTGTACTCATCATGGGAAATCAACAATTTAAGCGCGACCTCCGCGTGATAGGAGGATCCCATTTGACGCTGAAGCATCCGGTGAAGCCTCGCTCCCTCCTGCATAGCCCTCACGTCCGGCGCTCCTCCCTGACCGCTGTCAATATCACCGCTACGGCACAGAAATTCCACGAGATTTCTGACTGATATTCTCAGCACATTATCTTTTATAATATACATATCAATCCCCGTTCATGAGCTCTCAAGACAAATTAATAATATCTGCTGTTTTTCCTCGTCATTATAATGCTCGAAATGCTCATCGCGCCGTCTACAACAAAAAACAGTCCCACTATTCTCGTAAACAGCATACCCGTTCCGAACGGATTCAGCAAAATGACTATTCCAAGCACGACTGAAACCAGCGCAAACGCCAGTACAATATACCACCTGCCATAGTCAAACCTCTTCAGATTAATGCTGTCCTGAACCTTTATAAGTCCGCTGAAAACCAGCACGATACCTACGATAAACGGAAGTATGGATATAATCACGGCAGGCCTCACAATCGTCACAATGCCGAACACCCCAAGAATTACAGGCAAAACAAAGTTGGGCTCGATATAAAGACGGCGGGTGCTGTCAGTAAAATACTTAATAAGCGTGGCTGCCGCATATATTATGCAGAGCGCACCGATTGCATAGCAGATCACAGTTGTGGACTGCTGTGGTTTAATCAGGAGACTCAGCCCGAATACAACATATGCCACCGCAAGAACAACATAGCTGCCCTGCATTTTTTTTAAAAATGAACTGTAACCGTCCTTATCACTCTTACCTTTTCCAAACATAATAAACCTCATTTCTGCGCACTCTTTTGATGATATAAGGTTTGTGCCGTGTGCGCCGCGACACAACCCTGAATTGAAAAAAATTTAATCAGCGACCTCATAGACATATGAATTTCCCTGCTTTCCCACACGTCTGACTGTCCCCATATAATATAAAATATTCAAAGAAAGCCCCGCCGTCTGTGCTGAAATTTTGCACGCCTCGGCAAATTCTTTTGACGTAAACCGCCCTTCAAGCCCGTAAGGCACAAACTGCATATAATCCTCCGGCTGTTCAAGCAGTATCATCTGCCTTATTCCGAGCGGTATTCTGTCATACCGTGTTGAGCCGCGCTTTCTCGTATCATTCCAGCCGTTTAGAAGCTTATACTCCTCCATATCAAGCATGACAAGCTCAATTTTAAGATTTGGATTCTTAAGATACTGCTTAATCTTATAAAGCTCAAAAAAAGCGTCATACATTGTAAAATGTCTCGGAGATTTTCTCTTCCCGCTGATGCTGCCCGTAACAGGGTCAATCCATGAAACCCATTTGTTTGCAGGCATGGGATAAACCACGGTAACTGTATAATAATTTAAAAATACAGCCAGTTTTTCTCTCAGCTTATTAAACTGTCTTGTCTGGATTTCTATAACCCCGCCCTCATTGTAAATATCCGCAAAATACCCTTCAAGCGCGACCTCATGACAGTCCTCGTCGGGCTCAAGAAAATGCTTTAACACACCGTGCACTGTCTTTTCTGAAAGCGTACCTATCCCCTTATCATTATGCTTTTTACCTACAATTTTGCCGAGCGCCGCCTCAAACCGCTGCTGTTCCATATACGGCGCATTCTCCGGAACAGATTTGTTTTTAATTTCTCTCATAACCGCTCTTATTTTCTTTTACAGTAAAAATATCTGCCGGTTTTGCGCTGTACGCGCCATGTTACCGGTATTTTTTAACTTAATCTGATTATACTTTCTGCGCGTCCATAAATCAAGAAAACTGTTGACTTTAAATACTTCCCTATGCAAAATAAATATATAAGCGTGGCCGGCGGCGCCTGATTTGCCTGTCATAAAGCTTATGGCTGAACTGTTACAAAATATAAACGAGGTGAACAGAATTGAATTCCAATATAACTATATCCATGTGTATGATTGTCAAAGACGAGCAGGCTGTGCTTGAGCGATGCCTCAATTCCTACAGCGGAATTTTTGATGAAATAATCATCGTCGATACAGGCTCCTGTGATGACACAAAAAAAATAGCGTCGCGCTACACCGATAAAATATATGACTTTGAGTGGAACGATGATTTTTCTGCCGCGAGAAATTTTGCTTTTTCTAAGGCATCCTGTGATTACATATTTTCCGCCGATGCTGACGAGGTGCTGACTCCCGAGGCAAACACGGCGTTTAAACAGCTTAAAAGCGTGCTGCTCACAGAAATTGATATTGTGCAGATGAAATATGTAAACTGCTCGCACAACACCGTATACAACAGCAAAAAGGAACTGCGTCCAAAGCTGTACAAGAGGCTTCGCACGTTCACCTGGATTTCTCCGATTCACGAGACAGTCAGGCTTAAGCCCGTGATATTTGACAGCGATATAGAGATACTTCACATGCCAGAAAAAAATCACGCCAAACGAGACTTCACGGTTTTTATCAACTCTGTAAACAGAGGCGTTCATCTTGAGGAGTATGTCCTCAAAATGTTCTGCCGCGAGCTTTTAATATCCGGCACAGATGAGGATTTGCTGTCGGTGTCCGATATTTTTATTAATGTTTTTCAAAACGAGTATACAAAGCAGGAATGTCTTGACGCCATATCATGCGTGCTTGCAAGAATTTACAGGATAACAGGAAAAGTAAATGATTTTTTTAAAACTGCACTGAAAAATATTGCCGTAACTCCATGCTCAGAAATATGCATGGAGCTCGGAAATTACTTTTTTGACGCCGGTGATTACGCGGAGGCTGTCATTTGG